>CAYFQQ010000155.1:0-3876 GCA_964345265.1 uncultured Coxiellaceae bacterium | reverse complement strand
TATGGCTATATCCGTATCGGTATTTTTTATAAAACTACACATGAGGATTTGGTAAAAGCTATAAAACAGTTGCAACAACAGTCAAAAAAACAACTGCGCGGTATTATATTAGATTTACGTGATAATCCCGGCGGACTATTTGAGCCTTCTCTTCAAGTTGCCGATGATTTTTTAGATTCAAGAAAACTTAAAATAAACAAATTAATTATCTACACCATAGGATATCCACATCATAAACGAAACAATTATTATGCTACTCGTGGAGAATTATTACCAAAAACACCTATTGTTGTATTAATTAATTCAGGATCTTCTTCTGCGGCGGAAATAGTTGCAGGTGCCCTACAAGATCATGATCGTGCTGTCATTTTAGGTACCAAAAGCTTTGGAAAAGGCTCAGTTCAAACTGTGTTTCCAATCGATAAAAATAGCGCTATGAAAATCACTACAGCACTTTACTACACACCGGGTGGATATTCGATACAAGCTCAGGGAATTACCCCCGATGTTGTAGTAAAAACTCTAAAAATCACCAAAGAATGTATTAAAACTTCTCCTTTCGAGCCAATTTACGAAGCGGACTTATTAAATCACGAAAAAAACAAAGATGTAAACGAAGCTGATTTTTTACAAACGAAAAACAAATTAAATTTGATGCATAATGATTTTCAATTATATCAAGCATTGAACCTTGTAAAAGGGCTGAGCGCATTACAAAGATAATTATATTTTATGAGTAAAAATCTTCTTAAATCGAGTTATGTTGTCTCATCTATGACAATATTATCGAGGATTGTAGGATTAGTTCGCGAAATAGTTTTTGCTAATTTTTTTGGTGCTTCTGCCGGAATGGATGCATTTCTAGTAGCCTTTAAAATTCCCAATTTTATGCGGCGTTTATTTGCCGAAGGTGCATTTTCTCAAGCTTTTGTGCCAGTACTATCTGAATACCGGCAACTACGTAGCGAACAAGATGCTCGTATATTTATTAACCGCATGGCCGGCACTTTAGGTTTTGTATTGCTCAGTGTAACTATAATCGCGGTATTACTTGCTCCAATATTCGTAATGATATTTGCACCCGGATTTATTCACGACCCAACCCGTTTCGGCTTAGCAGCATCAATGTTGCGAGTCACTTTCCCATATCTATTATTTATTTCTTTAACCGCTTTTGTCGGCGCAATTTTAAATAGTTATGACATTTTTAGCGTACCCGCTGTTACTCCAGTGTTACTTAATTTCTCTTTAATTTGCGCTGCGATATTTCTAGCTCCATATTTTAAAAACCCAGTCCAAGCATTAGCCTGGGGTGTATTCATTGGTGGCGTTGTGCAGTTATGTTTTCAGCTTCCATTTCTAAAACACTTACACTTGTTGCCTCGTCCACAAATATTCTGGCGTGACGAAGGAGTTAAAAAAGTCATTAAGCTTATGGTACCAGCTGTCTTTGGAGTATCAGTAGCACAAATAAGTTTATTAATCGATACATTATTTGCATCATTCTTACGCGAAGGAAGTATCACCTGGTTATATTTCTCTGATCGGATGACTAATTTTCCCTTAGGAGTTTTCGGTGTTGCTATCGCGGTTGTTGTACTGCCACATTTATCACGTAAACATGCTGATAAATCGGTAAGTGAATTTTCAGCATCACTTGATTGGGCTTTGCGTTGTATTCTAATAATTGGTATTCCATCGGCTGTTGGTCTTTTCGTTCTCTCCGGACCATTGCTTTCAACCATATTACAACATGGAAAATTCGGTATTTTTGACGTAACTATGGCACGCCGAAGTCTCATGGCTTTTGCTATTGGTCTCCCAGCGTTTATGCTAATTAAAGTTCTGGCCTCTGGATTCTATTCCAGACAAGACATAAAAACCCCGGTCAAAATAGCTGCAATCGCTATGGTTTCTAACATGATTTTAAATCTTATGTTAATCTTCCCTCTAGCTCATGCAGGTTTAGCTTTAGCAACTTCATTAACTTCCGCTTTGAATGCTGGCTTACTATTCTACCTACTATATAAACGCAACATCTACAGCCCACAAAAAGGCTGGCGCAAATACGCTTTGCAACTAGGGTTCGCTAATGCAGTAATGGCGATAATGCTATGGTTCAGTGCTGCAAAAACATCACAATGGGTAACTTGGAGCTCACAGCAACGCATTTCACATATATTGCCAATACTATTAGGCGCAGTAATCGTCTATGGAATATGTTTATATATTAGCGGATTACGCTGGCATGATTTCACGCGCCGTTTCAGTGATTAATCTTAGTTTATTGTAATTTTTGCTTGACATAATTTTCATATTTCATATAAGCTTAACCAAAATATAGAGTATGACTCAACTACTAATCTTGCTAGTTCCTACAATTTTATAGGAGAATACTATGACCGAAGAAGTTACTAGTAAAAATACCAAAAGCGAAATTTTAGAAGCTTACGAGAAGCTATTAAAAGAAATCAAACAAACCAAAAAGGTGAGCCCTAAAGAAGAAAGCGAGATACGAAAACAACAAGAAATTGTCCAAAAATCTACCAAAAATACTTCCGATGATATTATAAAGAACATAACTGATCTTAAGATCAAAGTAACTAAATTGTTCGATGAAATTGGTGATAAAATGACTGATGAATGTAAGCGTCTACATGAAATTCAACAAGCAATCGATATCGAGAGTAAAAATCTTCAAGAGAAATATGCTATCAACACTAACGCCGATACACTTGACGCATTATTACTTGCTCAAAAGAGGCAAAGGGAAGAATTTGAGCGAGATATACAACAAAAAAGGCAACTTTTTGACGAGGAAATATCTACAAAAAGACTGGCATGGCAAAAGGAGCAAAAAGAACTTGAACTCGATAAAAAAGACCAAGAGCAACAATTAGCAAAAATTAGAAAACGTGAAGAAGATGAGTACAATTATAAATTAGCCATAGAAAGACAAAAGATGCACAATAACTATGAAATGGAAAAAACTGCCCTGGAAAGAGAATTGAAGGAAAAACGTGAGGTTATGGAAAAAGAACTTGCAGAACGAGAAACCATTTTAAATAAACAAGAACAGGAATTTCAAGAATTGCGAGAAAAAGTTACTAAACTTCCTGAAGTCCTAGAAAAGGCTACTAAAGATGCCGAACAAAAAACTATTCAGCGTTTACAAATGGAACATAAATTCACAACTGATTTACAAAATAAGGAAGTAGACAGTGAAAGAAAACTCAGCAAACAAATTATTACAGCACTTGAAACAAAAATTAAGGAAATGGAAGCTCATATTTCTAATTTAACTCAAAAGGCAAATCAGGCTGCACAACGAGTACATGATATTGCGATTAAGACGATAGAAAGCACTTCGGGACTAAAACGTAACTCTGAAAAAGGTAGTAATTACCAAGTAGAACAAGCAGCAAAAGAAACTTAATCTTCTTTAAAATGTTTACGGCATACAGCGACATAACGTTCGTTACCCCCGATTTCAATTTGTTCCCAAAAATAATTCCTTTTTTGCGCAACTTAAATTTTAAATTTAAAAATAAAGTTGCGCATTATTACAATAAATGGGGGAATTCATCTCATAAATGGGGTAATATTGGCTTGACATTACCCAATTTATATATACCTGCGCATTTATTAGATAAAAAAATAGAGTTATCACTAGCCGCTTAGGATGCTGCAACTACAAGAGAGTTGAGTAGGGATCTAGCGGTTCTTAGGTAAAAATTAACTGTTATGCCATTCTAACGGCGTTGTTGAATAAATAGCTTAATAACGATCGTCATTCCCGCGCAAGCGGGAATCTCATATCAATGGCAATTAATATGCAGGCATTCCAAGTTGATTCATTTTATTAATTGCAAAACA
>CAYFQQ010000154.1:0-3437 GCA_964345265.1 uncultured Coxiellaceae bacterium | reverse complement strand
AACCTTTCGCAGGATGTTAATGAACTTATTAAGCAGGGTAAAGATCTTTCTGAGCTTCCGGGTATCGGAGAAGATTTAGCAAATAAGATTGCTAACATTGTAAAAACAGGGAAATTTCCTGTATTGGAGAAGCTAACTAAAAAATTTCCGCTCGAATTATGTGAACTTATGAAAATTACCGGATTAGGAGCAAAACGGGTAAAAGTATTGTATAAGAAGTTAAATATTAAAAATTTAGCAGATTTAAATAAAGCAGCTCAGGAAGGAAAAATTCGCAAGTTGCCCGGTTTCAAGGAGAAAACCGAAAAGAGTATTCTCGAAGGAATTAAATTCAAGACTTCTGCAGGTAAAAGGCTGAAATTATCTGATGCAGAACAAATTACAAGTGCATTGGTGAATTATTTAAAGCAGGATAAACGAGTTGAGGATATCGCAGTTGCTGGGTCTAATCGGCGTCAGAAAGATACCGTAGGAGATGCTGATATATTAGTATCTTGTCGGTCGGGAGCTAATATTATGGACCGTTTTGTGAAGTATGAAGATGTAACTAAGGTAATCTCCGAGGGAGAAGCTAAGTCAACGGTTTTACTACGATCTAGATTTCAGGTGGATCTGCGGTTGATAGCGAAACAGAGTTTTGGTGCGGCTTTAGTATATTTTACTGGATCGAAAGCACACAATATTGCGATTAGAAAAATTGCCAACAAAAAAGGACTTAAAATCAGTGAATATGGGGTTTTTAAAGGCAAAAAAAGAATTGCCGGCAAAACCGAACAGCAAGTGTATGCGACTATTGATTTGCCATATGTCGAACCTGAATTAAGAGAGAATCAAGGTGAGATCGAAGCTGCACAGGAGGGTAAATTACCTAATTTAGTTAAATTAGAAGATATCAAAGGTGATTTGCATGTACATACTAACGCTACCGATGGTCATAATACGATTGAGGAAATGGCCAATGCTGCTAAGGCAAAAGGTTATCAGTATATCGCTATTTCAGATCATGCCAAGCATGTAGCGATGGCTCATGGCTTTAAAGCGAAAGACTTAGCCCGTCAAGTTGCGCGAATAGATAAACTAAATAGTAAACTTAAAAATATAACTATACTTAAATCAATTGAGTTGGATATTTTAGAAGATGGTTCTTTAGATCTTTCTGATGATATTTTAAAAGAACTTGATTTAACAGTCTGTGCCATTCATTACAAATTTAATCTTAGTAAAGATAAACAAACTGAAAGAGTTTTAAGGGCAATGGATAATCCGTACTTTAATATTTTTGCTCATCCGACTGGGCGATTAATAAATGAACGCGGACCATATGAACTAGATATTGAGCGGATTATAAAAGCTGCTAAACAAAACAATTGTGTACTTGAATTAAATGCTTATCCTAATCGCTTGGATTTAAATGATACTTATTGTCGCATGGCTAAAGATATGGGAGTGAAAGTTGCTATTTCAACAGATGCACATAGTATAAATGATCTTGATTTTATGCGTTTTGGAGTAGGACAGGCGAGAAGGGGATGGTTAGAGAAAGGAGATGTTATCAATAGCAGATCAGTTGAGCAACTTCGGAAATTATTGAGGAGATAAGTGGATATATGGAAACAATCGTTTTATTAAAAGGTGTTAATTTTGCTTATAACGGTGGGCCATTAGTATTGGAAGATATTAATTTTGAAATTTATCGAAATGAATTTATTGGCATTATAGGTCCTAATGGTGGTGGTAAATCTACTTTACTTAAATTGATTATGGGACTCATAAAACCTACTACGGGTAAAATCACTGTATTTAATAAGCCGCCTGAAGCTTCTCGAAAAACTATTGGCTATGTCCCGCAATTTACAACTTTTAATCGTGAGTTTCCTATATCAGTTAAAGATGTAGTATTAATGGGGCGTTTGGGTAATACTCGGACGTTTGCAGGCTATCGAAAAAAGGATAGAGATATAGTGTACAAAGTTCTTGAGCAACTAGAGGTAGAAAAGTTGCAAAATAGACCTATCGGCACATTATCAGGCGGGCAGTTGCAAAGAGTGATGATCGCACGAGCTTTAGCATGCGAACCTAAGTTGTTGTTGCTTGATGAACCGACAGCTAATATTGATATTCATGCTGAGAAAAGTGTTTTAGATATCTTGAACGAGATTAATCGTGAAGTCGCTATTGTAATTGTATCTCATGATATTGGTTTCGTCTCACGATATATCAAAAAAGTAGCCTGTCTTAATAAGACATTATTATGTCATCGAACTACCGAATTAACAGCGGAGTTGATTCAGCAACTTTATGGGGTTTCGGTGCGTGCAATTCATCACGAGAAGGAAAAATAATATGACATTTTTGCAATATGCATTAATAGGTGGAGTGCTAGCAAGTATCGGGTGTGGAATTATTGGCCCATTTGTTGTAGTTAGAAAAATTGGCTATATTTCAGGAGGGATAGCGCATACAGTTTTAGCTGGGATGGGAATTGCTTTCTTTTTTGGCAAAAGTCCCATATTTGGTGCGCTGATTACTGCTCTTATAGCAGCATTGATTATAGGTTGGGTAAGTCTACGTTCTAAAAAATATGAGGACACAATTATCAGTATGTTATGGGCAAGTGGCATGGCAATCGGAATTATTTTTATCACCAAGACTCCGGGATATGGAGTAGATTTAATGAGCTATTTGTTTGGTAATATTCTGATGATTACTTCCCGAGATATTTATCTATTAGCCGGACTCGATGTAATTATTATCATCTTAATTATTCTACTCTATAAACAGTTATTAGCAGTTTGTTTTGATGAGGAATTCGCACAATTACGTGGCTTATCGGTAAATTTCTACTTTTTATTACTTTTATCTATGGTCGCACTTACAGTAGTTAGCCTAATTCAAGTTGTCGGATTAATTTTGGTGATTGCTTTATTAACAATTCCAGCTGCGATCGCAAGCCAATATGTCAATTCCGTCGCAAAAATGATTTCAGTTGCAATAGTTCTAGGTATTATTTTTATCAGTGTCGGATTAGGGATTTCGTATCAGACTAATTTACCAAGCGGAGCAACTATTATCTTATTTGCTAGTTTGGTTTTTTTATTAGCGACGGGGTTGAGGAAGTTAGTTTAGTATTTTACTCAAATACTTAAAACAATTTTTAAATGTGTTAGTTGAAGAGTTGAGGACTTAACTGTAATTTATTGACAATGAATTATATTTTACCAGATAATCGTCTTGTTTGTAGCTTTGGCAGATCGTCTGGATAAACGATTCATGGAAGAGAATCAGAGTCCCGCAGCACGGAAGCATATACTTACTACGGGATCAGCAATTCTAATTTTGACCAATTTTAAGTGCTATTTCACGTCATACCCGCGAAGGCGGGTATCCAAAGAGCCCCAAATTAAATGGATTCTCGCATTCGCGAGAATGACAGCATC
>CAYFQQ010000153.1:0-4788 GCA_964345265.1 uncultured Coxiellaceae bacterium | reverse complement strand
TTTGACCAATTTTAAGTGCTATTTCACGTCATACCCGCGAAGGCGGGTATCCAAAGAGCCCCAAATTAAATGGATTCTCGCATTCGCGAGAATGACAGCATTAAAATGAGAATTGCTGTCGGTATTGCAGATTATTAGTCCTACGGGGTATATAATACTAGTTACAAAAATTCGGTTAAAATAATTTTTTTAAGCTATACTAAAAACAATCAACCAATACAAGCGAGTCTAAAATATGAACTTTGAAGATAATGTTTACACTCTGATAACAGAATTAGAACAATTTGATTATACAATAGAGTGCGTAGACCATATCTGGGATATTATTTTTGCCGACAAAAAAGGTAAATGGCATCACGCGCGTGTGACAAAATATCACGAAGTTTATTATATCAGTTTAATTGATGATGATCTGTGCACATTGGAGGTAACCCCCAAAAAAAGCATACAACTTGCACCATCATTTGGAATGTCTTCATTTAATTGCCACAATGATAATGATGCTGCTTCCGCTTGGAATGATTTAATTGTATCATCGCGCAACTGGCTCCAATCTGTCAAAAAAAATTGGATTAAAACAAATAAAGAAATACAAGAAAATTATCCGCTCAATCGGCGTTTGGGTTTTATGCCAAATTCATTAGTTAGAGCTTCTTTGCCTGATATTTATCGGATTGATAAAGAACTAGGAAAATCAAAAACAAAAAAGTTTATTCAGTTAGTTGAAAATGATTATTTTAGCGACGATAAAAATACCATCAGAAAATCCATGACTGCGAATGATTTTCTTGAGTATTGTAAAATCGCTTATATCGCCGGACAAGGAAAGAACGATCATCTCGATGAAAGTTTATCAGGACGGGAAATGTATAAACATTATGCAGATGGTAGAGATGAAGGATTGCTTGAAATCACTCCGAATTCGAAGAAGGAATTTGCCAACTGGATTGATGGTAAACACCCAAAGAAAACAACAGGTGGTCATCCATGGGAAATTAAACGTGGCGGTAATACTACACACATCGATCTTTATGTATCACGCCCTTTTTATTATCAAAAAGAAGAGTTTAAAATCACACTTGTAGGCTCTTCAATCAGCAGATTAAAAGAAACAATCTGTATGTTTTTAGGTATTCACGATGCTGGTTTACCTATCACCATAGCTAATCCAGAAGGAATACGTAAAAGATTACTGGCTCAAGATAACATAGGCATTATTCCCTGTTATCAATCCTTACACAGAGCCAATCAACTTTTTCGCGAAGATCAAGCG
Organism: uncultured Coxiellaceae bacterium; assembly: GCA_964345265.1. Classification (GTDB taxonomy): domain Bacteria; phylum Pseudomonadota; class Gammaproteobacteria; order UBA9339; family UBA9339; genus CAYFQQ01. The sequence continues at coordinate 3,515 of CAYFQQ010000153.1, read as the reverse complement.
GTTTTTGACGTTTTGTACTTCGATGATCTAGGAAGATATAAAATTCGAATCAAACCATTTATTACTTGGGAACCCTTACCGATACTAAAGCCAAAGGATATTTTCTAGATTTCCTCTATGTTACAATAATTCCATGAAGGTACTAATACAATCTCCCCTGCCCCTATTCGATACACTACAAAACATCAATGACTCATTACCTGCTTTCGAAGGCTTACCACCATTTGCTACCGATGATTATAAACATACATTAGAATTTTTAAAAAGTTATGACGGTAATCAAGCTACTTTTAATGCCTATCGTCGTGAAGTCGAACGCTTACTGCATTGGTCATGGTTGATTGCTGGAAAGTCAGTGAAAGACTTGCGTCGAAACGACATCGAAGCATATTTATCTTTTTGTCAAAGTCCCGCTGATACTTGGATAGGCTTAAAAAAGACACCAAGATTTATTATTAAAGATGGTCTGCGTGTCCCTAATTCTGATTGGCGACCTTTTGTTGTGACTATATCTAAAGCAGCCCATCAGAAAGGACAACAACTTAGTATAAAAGATTATAATTTATCAGAAGCTGCATTAAGAGAAATATTCGCTATTTTAAGTAGCTATTATAATTTTTTGATTCAAGAAGAAATTACTGAAGTAAATCCTGTTGCTCATATTCGTCAAAAAAGTAAATTCTTACGTAAATATCACGGCAAACAAAAAATTCGTCGCTTAAGTGAATTGCAATGGGAGTATGTGATCGAGACTGCCGAGTTAATGGCCCAACGTAATCCACATAAACACGAGCGTACTTTGTTCATAATTACAGCATTATATGCTATGTATTTACGCATTTCAGAACTGGCTGCGAGCGAACGTTGGGTTCCAAAGATGGGGGACTTTTTTCGAGATCATGACGGACTTTGGTGGTTTACTACGGTTAGCAAGGGCAATAAAGAACGGCAAATAGCTGTCAGCCAATCTATGTTAGAAGCATTGCAACGGTATCGCAAACATCTTGGCTTGACCCCTCTCCCCTCTCCTGCTGATAACTCCTGTCTGTTACCTAAAATCAAAGGTAAAGGCCCTATTCACAATACATCGTTTATCCGTAAATTAGTACAATCCTGCTTCAATAACGCTATAGAAAGGCTACGAGAAGATGGTTTTAACGAAGATGCAGATGCTCTACTCGAAGTAACTGTACACTGGCTGCGACACACCGGCATATCAGAAGACGTAAAATTTCGCCCTCGAGAACACGTACGAGATGATGCTGGTCACAGTTCTAGCGCAATTACTGACAAATATATTGACGTCGAACTACGCGCCAGGCATGCAACTGCAAAGAATAAACCGGTTAAACCTGAACAATAAATTACAATCTGCCCATTGCTTAGTAATTAGTCTATAATCCACTTATGAATTCACATTCTGATATCTCAGACCAATTAATAATTGCGATTTCATCAAGAGCATTATTTGACCTAGACGAAAGTAACACCGTTTATGAACAAAAAGGCGTGCAAGCTTATGCCAAATATCAAATCAAACACGAAAACGATATATTAAAACCTGGCATTGCATTTTCATTAGTAAAGAAACTTTTAAATCTCAATCAGTATGGCCCTTATGTAGAAGTTATTTTGTTATCTAGAAATAGTGCTGACACCGGTTTACGAGTTTTCAACAGTATTCAACATTACGGACTTGATATCACCCGTGCTGCTTTTACCAATGGCAGTAATCCTTATCATTATGCACAAGCATTTAAATCTCATTTATTTCTTTCGGCAAATCCTGTAGACGTTAAAAAAGCTTTAAATTCAGGATGTGCTGCAGCCAATATTCTTGCTTCCAAAATTGCTGATAACGATTCCGAACAATTACGAATAGCTTTTGACGGAGATGCGGTTTTGTTTTCCGATGAGTCGGAACGCATCTTTCAACAACAAGGTTATGAGGCATTCGTTAGTAACGAAAAACAAGCTGCTCGACTACCTCTTCAAGCAGGCCCTTTGACTGGCTTCTTGGTAGCACTACACAAATTGCAAAATCAATTACCAAATGATGATCAATGCCCAATTCGAACTGCTTTGGTTACAGCTAGATCAGCCCCTACACATGAACGAGTTGTACGAACCTTCCGTGCCTGGAACATTCGTATCGATGAATCTTTATTCTTAGGTGGCCTCGACAAAGGCGAATTTTTAGAAGCCTTTGATGCTGATATATTCTTCGACGATCAACTCGGGCATTGCCTCTCAGCAAGCCAACACGTAGCAACTGGCCATGTGCCAGATGGAATCAAAAACGAATTATAGAACATGTATGCTCTGCTTCTCTACCTTAGATGCTATGCGCGCGTGCATGGGCGTAATTCTGGCCAGGATTGGCCAGAATCCAGTGACAAGGATGTTCATTATACTGCACTGCAATTCCATGGATCCCGCGGTCAAGCCGCGGGAAGACGAAAATAGTTGTGGAATGACGTGAAATGAGGCAGGAAATAATAGTTCAAAATTTTGCCATTTTTTCGTATTTCCGCCAACGGCGATCTACATCATCTTGAGCAGCTTCTAAAAGTCTTGCAGCTTCCTTTGGATCTCTTTGGGCTAAGCTTTTGAATCTGACTTCGTTATACACATAATCTTTCAAAGGAATACTTGGCGGTTTAGAATCCAAAACAAATGGATTTAAACCCTGCTTTTCTAGATCGGGATTATAACGATAAAGCGGCCAATAACCACTTGCGACAGCCAATTCCTGCTGCTGTATGCCTAAGCGCATATTAATACCATGAGCAATACATTGGCTATATGCAATTATCAAAGATGGACCATCATAGTTCTCAGCCTCTATGATCGTTTGCAAGGTATGGGAAAGATCTGCACCAAAAGCTATTTGCGATACATAAACATAGCCATAAGCCATCGCCATTAAGCCTAAATCTTTTACCGCAGTTTTCTTGCCACCAGCTGCAAATTTAGCAACTGCTGCTCTTGGCGTCGCTTTAGAAGCTTGCCCACCAGTATTAGAATACACCTCGGTATTTAATACTAGTACATTAACATTTCGGCCACTCGCCAATACATGATCTAAACCACCATAACCAATATCGTACGCCCAACCATCGCCACCAATTATCCAAATACTACGATAAACCAAATAATCCGCTAGTGATAATAGTTGTCTTGCAGCTTTCTTTTTAATAGTGCGTAATTTCTGTTTAAGCTTTACGATTCGGTCGCGTTGTGTAAAAATTTCTTTTTGACTATTATTATCAGTATAGGCTAGAATGTCTTTTGCTAGGTTTCCATCTACTTCTTTAGCCAATTCTTGCAATAATGTTTTAGCTTGCATTTTGTGTTGATCTTCAGTGATTCGAAATCCAAATCCAAATTCAGCATTATCTTCAAATAATGAATTTGACCATGCAGGTCCCCTGCCCTCACTATTACAAGTCCATGGCGTTGTCGGTAAGTTGCCGCCATAAATTGACGAACATCCAGTCGCATTAGCGGCTAAC
>CAYFQQ010000152.1:0-2406 GCA_964345265.1 uncultured Coxiellaceae bacterium | reverse complement strand
CATTAGATCAATAATCTGTTCAGCTGTTCTATGATCTAAATTGCCAGTTGGCTCATCCGCGAGGACACAAATGGGATCTGTAACCAATGCCCTTGCAATTGCTATGCGTTGGCGTTCTCCGCCAGATATCTCCCCTATATGGCGTTTTAGTTTTTGGCCTAATCCTACCTTGTCTAATAACTGCTTTGCTTTCAATTTAGCTTGTTTAGGACTTAAACCACGAATTAAAAGGGGCATACACACGTTTTCTAAAGCATTAAACTCAGGCAATAAGTGATGAAACTGATATACAAAACCAAGGTATTTATTGCGTAATAATCCTTTCTCAGTTTCTGAAAGCTTAGTTATGTCATTATCATATATTTTTACTTGGCCTGAAGTGGGATTATCGAGACCTCCCAATAAATGAAGTAGAGTGCTTTTCCCCTCACCAGAAGCCCCTATAACAGCAAGCATTTCTCCTGGATAAATTCGTAGATTAATATCTTTTAAAACTTCAACAGATAGCTTGCCGTCTATAAAGGTCTTGCATAGATTAACGCACTCTAATATCGGTTTACTGTTATTCATAACGCAATGCCTCTGCTGGTTGAGTTCTTGCTGCTTTCCACGCAGGATAAATAGTGGCCAGTAAACTCATAATTAATGCAGCTAAGCTAACGTGTAGTACATTTCTCCAATCGAGCCGTGACGGTAAGTAATCAATGAAATATACTGAAGCGGAAATAAAGTGGGTATGAAATGCGTGTTCAATATTAGCTACAATTTGCGGAGCATTCAATGCTAATATAATTCCACCAATTACTCCTAGCAATGTGCCGATGATACCAATAATTGAACCTTGCAGAATAAAAATAGTCAAAATCGTTTTTGGGCTAGCTCCGAGAGTACGTAAAATAGCAATGTCAGCTTGTTTGTCAGTTACCGTCATAACTAAACCTGATACTAGATTAAATGCTGCAACAGCAATTATGAATAGCAGAATCACAAACATCATGGTTTTTTCCATGCTAATTGCTTTGAAATACTGACCATACTGTTGAGTCCAATTAGTAACCATATAACGTTCCGGCAACATTTTGATAAGTTCATCTGATACCTTTGGAGCAATGTATAAGTTACTAATTCTTAAACGTAATCCGCTAATCCCCGCCCCTAGCTGAAAAAGCTTTTGTGCATCATTGAGATGAATAAGAGCTAAACTTGAATCGAATCCAAAACCACCACCGATTTGGAAGATACCAACTACTTTAAATCGTTTGAAACGTGGCAAAATGCCTATAGGTGTTTGTGTTGCTTTCGGAGTAACTAAGGTAACTTGGTCTCCGAGCGATAACTGCAAATTATCAGCTAACTCCTGTCCTAATATTATTCCAAAAGCTCCAGGTTTTAATGCTGTTATATTACCTTGCACCATTTTGTCACCAATTTTTGATACTTGAGTCTCCAATTGTGGCAAAACCCCGCTTAACATAACTCCACTCGTTACCCCAGCATTCGTTAACATCCCTTGCTCAGAAATAAACGGAGCTACTGCCCTTACATCATCGAGTGTTGATATTTTTTTACTAAGCTTATGCCAATCGGTCATCACACCGCTAACATCACTAACAGCAACCTGATTTGCCATATTAAAAATATGATTATGAATCTCATAATCAAAACCATTCATGACAGATAGAACTGTAATAAGCACAGCTATACCCAATGCTATTCCCAGAATAGAGATTAAAGAAATAAAAGAAATGTAATGATTGTGCTTTTTAGCGCGTGTGTAACGTAGCCCGATATAGAGTGCAAATGGTCGAAACATTCAGATATTGTAACACAACTTCATTTATCAAATTAAGGTTCCGTATACCATTTACAAGCAATAACCAACTGTACCTCTACAATGCAAAGAACTAAACTTACGCCTCCACAAAGCCGTAGAGTATGAAATTACCTAAATGTATTTGTTTTATGATGAATATTTATTTATCATAAACATGCTTGCACGGCACTGAAAGAGGAACATATATGCCAACCAAGAAATCGAAAAAAACTAAATCTCGAGCCAAAAAAGTTGAAGAAAGAAAACTCAGCAGTATCAATTGGGATACAACCGATGAAGATGAAATTGAACGACGAAAAATCCGCGCTGAAATTGAAAAAATACACGTAGAACAACTTGGGCGAGACAATAATTATTACACTTCATTTATTGCCTATTCTGACCAATGGTCAAATCACGATAACGCTAAATACATAGTTGAAATTCGCTCGCTTAATAAAAGAATCAATTCTTGCAGCAATTCTCATTTTGTTAATTAAATCTACTCCGTTGGCATTTAAATTTTGTCATCCCGTCATGGATTGACGGGATCCAGGCTACAGGGATGTAAAAAGCATACTAAATTTGCGTCA
>CAYFQQ010000151.1:0-2493 GCA_964345265.1 uncultured Coxiellaceae bacterium | reverse complement strand
CGCCACGGTTAGTTACTATAGCAGAAGCTTTTTTCATTATCGGCTCCTAGTCAGGATCAGTCATATCTGTTACCAAAACATCACCTTCTGCTATACGTGCAATTTCAGAAATATCACTCAATACCCTAGCTTTACCTCTGCCGATCATTTGCCCGATACTCCTACCTTCAGTGATAATTTTACCTCTCTTCTTTAACTGATACTGCTCAATAACTTGTTTACTGGCTCTACTTTTTACAGTCTCAGGACGCGCCTGAACGATATGTAATTTGCCACTCTTTCCATCTTTAGCCCACTCAACGTCCATTGGTTTGCCATAATGTTGCTCAATTAATGACACGTACTTTGCTAATTCATGCAGTTCATCATCATTTAAAACAAATTGATTACGTTCTCGCTTTGATGTTGGAACTGTTTTAGTTAATCCTTCGGCTAATTTCTTAGTGTTCCTATAAATCATCTTTACACCCTTATCACCGAGTTTTTTGCGTAAAACTGCAAAGCGATTAGTTTTCAAATTCGGTTTATATAGATAATATTCATCAGGATTAACCAATCCTTGTACTACAGTTTCCCCTAAGCCAAAAGCAGCATTAATAAATACTACATCAGTAAATCCGGATTCTGTGTCTAAACTAAAGGCGACACCACTAGCACCAGTATCACTACGCACCATATGCTGAACACCAACAGATAAAGCTACTTTACCGTGTTCAAAACCATGATGTATTCGGTAAGCAATAGCACGGTCATTATATAGAGAGGCAAACACTTCCTTGACAGCGTCTAAGACATTATTCGTACCACTTACATTTAAATAAGTTTCTTGTTGACCGGCAAAAGATGCTTCTGGCAAGTCCTCAGCTGTAGCAGAAGAACGTACTGCAACAGTAATATGTTTACGATTTTTTGCCAATTGTGCATAAGCTTTTCTGACATCGTCTTCAAATTTCGTTAAAAAAGGAGTATTTACTATCCACTTTCTAATTTGTTTGCCAGTTTTCTTCAACGCTTCAACATCGTTTACATCGAGATTCTGTAAGACTTCATTGATTTTTTTCTGCAATTCATTTTGTTCGAGGAATTGACGATATGCCTGTGCGGACGTAGCAAATCCCATGGGTACTCGCAATCCAGCTTTAGTTAAATGTCTAATCATTTCTCCTAGAGATGCATTTTTGCCACCGACCTTAGCAACGTCTGCAACTCCCAATTTATCGAACCAAATAATATTTCTTGATGTCATTATATTTTTCTCCGTTTGCGTACTAAACAGTAATTATATAAGATTATTGATATGAAACGTACCGCTTTCTTTATTTCTGATAGCACCGGCATCACTGCAGAAACCTTAGGAGCTGCTTTGCTCAGCCAATTTCCACAAATTGATTTCTCTAAAATCACTGTTCCATATGTTAATTCAGAAGATAAAGCTCGTGTAGTTCTGACTCAAATAAATAAAGCCAGCCGTAAAGATCAAGCAAAAGCTTTGGTATTTTCAACTCTAGCTAAACCTGAAATCAGAAGTCTCATTGCAGACTGTAATTGTATGTTTATAGATTTTTTCGATATTCTAGTCGGCCCTCTAGAAACCGAATTGCAGAGCAAATATGTACAGGAAGTAGGTAAACTTCATAAGATACCAGATACTAAAACTTACGAAGCTCGTATTGCAGCAATAGATTTTGCTTTAAGTACAGATGATGGAGTAGGAATTAAAAACTATAACAATGCTGAAATAATTTTAGTAGGTGTATCACGTTCTGGCAAAACTCCTACATGCATTTACTTAGCTCTTAAATACGGCATTCGAGCAGCGAATTATCCAATTACTGATGAACACATAACTGTTCCTTCTTTACCCGAGGTTTTGCGTCCGTACCGAAAAAAAATATTCGGCTTAACAATTGCTGCTGAAAGATTACATGAAATTCGTGAACAAAGAAAACCAAAGAGTAATTATGCTTCTTTATCGCAATGCCAAAAAGAATTCCGACATGCAGAACAAATGTTCAAAAGTGAACAAATTCCATATTTAGAGTCCACAGATTTTTCTATCGAAGAAATTGCAACTCAAATTATTACCAAAATGCCAATCAAAAGACACGTGTTTTAAGATAGTATGCGTATTTTAAAAAGCCTTTACCAATTAGGGCCACAGATAACCGATTAATTGCTTCAAAAACATATTTTCATTAAGATTTGCCGCTATCAGAAATTGGTGGTGGCTTGATATAGAAATTTGATCTATAATAGATACCATTAATTAATACATTGATTCTTAGATAAATTAAGAGAAAGAAATGAGTAAACCGCAAAAATTTGTAGAAATTAATAAACAAACAAAACACTTAAAAAACCTTATCGAGGAGGTGTTGTTGAATAAATGTTCCGTCATTCCCGCGCAAGCGGGAATCTCAAATTAGTTATTGAATAATGTCGTAATATAAATCGCGCCATGAAAGATTCATTTTCTCAATTAATTGTATTTTC
>CAYFQQ010000150.1:0-12860 GCA_964345265.1 uncultured Coxiellaceae bacterium | reverse complement strand
TTGACGCAAATTTAGTATGCTTTTTACATCCCTGTAGCCTGGATCCCGTCAATCCATGACGGGATGACAAAATTTAAATGCCAACAGAGTAGATTTAATTAACAAAATGAGAATTGCTGTTATTTGGCATGCGATGCCAAATCACTGGAGCTGCTGCTTCAATTTCAACATCAAACATGATAGGCTCATCAGTGCTTGGTTGGGAATTCATACAAGCTAAATTGTAATGTCCTGTAGTATTGCTCTTAAACAAACGACGTAGAATATTTCGGCCATCTTTTAAACGCACAATGCAATCACGTCTAAGTACACTATCAATGTCTTGGCCGTAGCGAAACCGTCCGCCGACATAATCCCCTATCCGATAGGTAGGTTCCATATCATCATTAGTTATCATTAGAATAACTGCATTAGAATACGATTCTTTGAAAAAACTGGCTTCTCGTAACATACATGCATTATCGTCTTTGAGATAAGGCAATGGTTTATCTAGATCTTTAATTACTAAGTCATTATCACGTCGAGGATATTGTAATCCGCCAGCAAAATAATGCCCGACATTCACTGATATATTTGGTGGTAATCCTTCTCCAGTCATGATCCATTCCTTGCTCAATACCACACCTTCTTTACGGTAAATATTTATACAACGCTGTAAGCCTTTTTCGGTTAACGGGGCTATGCCATTCTCCCAAACTTTAAGGGTTGCCTCTGATAATCGATATTTTTCTTTAATGTAAGGACGACTTAAGCGTGTAAGCTTACGAATATGTTTTAGTCTTTCTGCGGGTGTGGCCTCTCTCAGATCTACAGTATCAATTCGCGACTTCTCAATTTTCACAGCCATAGCATCAATATAACATCATTCGATCCATTCATAAAGCTCGGCCGCGAGCATGTGACACTGTACACACTTACGGCAATGAATATCAGCATCTCGCACCTTACGTACTTGCCCCTTACGAATTAAGATATTCAACATATTCCTAATAGTGTCAGCATCAGTGTCAAAATGAGAGACTAAATCATACATATTAACAATATGATGTTCGCGCACATATTCTTTTAATTCTGACAAAATCATATTAAATTCCCTCTTGGTTGGGTTTCTTGCTTGTCCAACGCATAGTTAATACTACCGATAGAAAAACCATGAGAACTACTATTATTGAAATAGTTGCATATTTTGGATGTTCATCAAAAGTTACTGCTTGATAAAATAGAGTCGCTGTACAATAAGCTATCCCAGTATTCCAAAGCATAGAAAAACTTGCCCAGCGCCACCCTAATTCATGAAATATAGTAGCTAATGCAGGAATACAGGGAAAATATAACAGTACAAATAATAAATAAGCAAAAGCACCTGCCTGACCATCGAAACGCTGATACATTTGCCCATATAAACCCTTGTATTTATCCGAAACTGAGTAAGAATCAACCGCATACAAAGTATTTAGAGTAGCCACAACAACTTCTTTAGCTACTACACCTGTCATCAAACCGACCGTAGCAGGCCAATTATCCTGTTGAATACCGACAGGTTTGAGTATCGGAGTTATTTCACGCCCGGCAGTTGCCAATAAAGAATGTTTACTATCAATATTAATAGTATTTAAAGCACCAATGATCACACAAGCTGGAATAATGACTTTACCGGCTTTGAAAAGAAACATCTTGAGACGACACCAAGTCTGCATCAATACATTGGGCAAAGTAGGTAGATGATAGGGAGGTAATTCCGTAACTAACGTTGACTGACGACCTCTTAATATCGTCTTGCGTAAAATTAAGCCAGTTACAATTGCTATTAAAATACCGGCTAGATATAACGCGAACACTATATTTTGCCTACCCTTAGGGAAAAATGCTGCGGTAAAAACCGCATAAATTGCCAAACGAGCACTGCAAGACATAAACGGCGTCATCATGATAGTTAATATACGGTCGCGCTTATTTTCTAATGTGCGTGCTGCCATAATAGCTGGAACGTTACAACCAAATCCAATTAACATCGGTACGAAAGATTTACCCGGTAGTCCAATGGCGGTCATGACTCGATCAACAACAAAACCAGCTCGTGCCATGTATCCAGTACCCTCCATCAAAGCAAGAAATATAAACATGGTTGTTAATACTGGAATGAAAGTGATTACTGTATTTATGCCTTTACCTAGACCAGAAGTCAAAATTGCTATTAACCAATTAGGAATATTCCAATTTAATAACAAGTGAGCAAAACCATGAACGAAAACAGCATTACTCCCAACCTGAAAATAATCTTGCAAAATTCCACCGACATTAACTGCAAACAAAAACATTAAGTACATAACTATAAGGAAGATTGGTATACCAAGTATCCGATTTAATACAATTCTATCTATCGCTGCTGTTATGGTAGTTTTAATATGAACACTTTCTGTCACAACTTGTTTTACTAACTCATGAATCATCCCATAACGAGTATCAGCAATTAAAATATCTACATCTTCGTTGAGTTTTGAGCTAATTGCCTGTTTATATTGCTGCACAAGTTTCAATACTTGAGCAGAAATTTTTTGCTTAGCTAATACATCATCTTCTAACAATCTTACCGCAAGAAAATAGCCGTGCTTACTTTTTATTTCACTAACCAAACTGCTTATAGCTTGATCGATTTCCGCAGGATAAGTAAATGGTAATTGTTTTTTTTGTGGCTTATTAAATGTATTTATAATATTTGTTTTTAACTCACTCACTCCTTGCATTTTGCTAGCAACTAGTCCAATAACAGGACAATTAAAAACACTAGATAATTTATCTACATCTATTGTAATACCGCGTTTTTTAGCAATATCTAACATATTCACTGCTAAAATTACCGGTACATCTAATTCTAATAACTGTGTTGTTAAATAAAGATTGCGTTCTAAATTATTTGCATCAAGTACATTGATAATTAAATCAGCATTATCAGAAAGCATATATTCAGCTGCAATACGTTCATCTAATGCAATTTCTTCAGAGGTTACTGACAAACTGTAAATACCAGGTAAATCGACAATTTCCACATGATGATTTTCCGATTCAAAATAACCACTTTTTCGTTCAACGGTGACTCCAGGCCAGTTGCCTACCATTTGATGAGCACCAGTTAAAGCATTAAATAAAGTAGTTTTACCTGAATTAGGATTACCAATTAAACCGACAGTAAGTTGTTTCACTCAAGTCACTCTTTCTAATTTAAGTATCTTGGCTTCGTTTTTACGCAGAATTAAGGAAAAACCTCTCACCGAAATTTCGATCGGATCACCCAATGGAGCGATACGAACTAAAGTAAATTCTGTCCCTAATGTTAACCCCATAGCTAATAATCTATTACGGTAGGAGGATTGATCTTTATGGAAACCTATTATTTTAACCTTATCCCCAGCAACTAAATCAGTTAAAAGCACCTGTTCTTTTTTCATAGGTGAATTATAACTATAAAAGCGCTTAAGGGCATCTCTAAAATTTGCATAGGTCATCCCGCACTTGATGCGGGATCCAGAAAAAGCCGTTAAAAACAATGGATTCCCGCTGTCGCGGGAATGACAGAAGAGGCTAAATACAAAAAAATTAAATTCATTAGAGGTGTTTAATGCAACGTTGGCACTAAATGGATTAGGCCGAATTTCTGGCCTGAAATAAATAAAAATATAAATAAGCCTATAATAAACATTGCATAACCTACAAATGATAATATTAGAGATTTTCCCTTATTTATTCTTAATAAAATAATACTGGGTAAAATAGCAAATAGCACTGTTTCACCTATGCCGCCGACGATATCTATAGCGCTTAAAAAAATCTGTGGATAAATGATAGTCACCAGTAATGGTAGGACAAAAGCCAAGCAACCGATTAATAATTTGTTCTCGGTTTTAAAGTGAGTAAATGTCATATCTTTTATAAAGCCGAATAAACCTGTGCCATTGGCTACATAAGATGCAGTTACTGCCAAGAAAGCAAACACAAGTCCTGCGTCAGCAAAAACACTGGAGTGTAGTAAGTGAGTCATCGGTATAGTAACTGGTAAGCCATGTTCAAAGGTACTGAGAATACTATTAACGCCAGCCATTGGTAATAAACTACCCAATACAACTGATATCCAAATCAGATTCATTACAAGACCGATACCTACTCCTATTAATATAACTTTACGAACCGCTCTTGCATTATGATGAACATAATTACATACGGTCGGAATAATATTGTGAAAATGAAATGCTGATACTGCCACCGGAAGTCCTAATGGAATATATTTCCAATTAGCATAAGTTAACAAATGTGGACTAAAATCCGCCATTCCCGATTTAATTAAAAATAGAAAACAGATAAATACTGCAGTCAGTAAAATGGTATTACCTTTGCGTAAAACTTTACGTCCAAACATAATCAAACTGGTTACAAATAAAAAATATACAAAAGTTATTAATATATGTGAGACATGGATAGGTATTAAATTAACAACTATTGATGAAATAGCACTTAAATAAGCAACCAGTACTCCATACAATAAAATCAAATTACTGATTATGGCGATCCAGCGTCCAGTAACTCCGAGTTCCTGATTAAAAAATGATGGAATATCAAAGTTTTTTTTCTGTTTTGATAAGCGTGCAACTATTATAAAAGCGCTGATTAGCATAACTGTACAAATCACTAAAATATCCAAAACAGAAGGCAGGAAACCACTTAAACCTGCTTTAATTGGCAGAGCAAGAATACCAACTCCTAGCAAATTTCCCGCAATCAAAAAAGATGCTGATAAAATTGAAAACCAAGAAATTTTTTCGAAAGAATTTTGAGTCACTATTTAACTTTTTCTTCTTTTTGCTCGAACTTTACTAACAATGTCAAATCTGGTATGTGGACAAGTCATTGTAACGGGAGATAAGATAGCCTCAATATCTTTATCACTAAGTAAATTTGATTCTCTGATAACGTTATAAACGGTTTTATTCGAACTTTGTGCCAATTTGGCAATTTTAGTTGCTTCTTCATAACCTATATAAGGAGTAAAAGCAGTTAATAAACCTGGCGAATTCATAACCTCTTGGGCACAATGCTCTCTGTTAGCAGTAATACCATCTACACATTTTTCCTTTAGTACTATACACGCTTTCTTCAACAAAGTCATTGCTTCAAATAGACTGTATACTATAACTGGCTCAAATGCATTAAGCTGTAGCTGTCCGGCAGATGCGGCTGCTGTGATAGTTGTGTCGTAGCCCATAATCAGAAAACAAACTTGGTTGACTACTTCAGGAATAACCGGATTTATTTTAGCAGGCATGATCGAAGATCCAGGTTGTACAGCTGGTAAACTTATTTGATGAAATCCTGCTTTAGGTCCAGATGATAATAAACGTAAATCATTACAAATCTTAGTTAATTTCACTGCAAAGCGTTTCAATAGTGAAGAAAAAGTCACAAATACTCCGGTATCACTGGTAGCCTCTACCAAATTAGGTGCTTCTACAAGTGGTAGTCCGGTTATTTCTGACAGATGTCCAGATATCGTTTTTGCGTATCCCGGCAAGGTATTAATTCCAGTGCCAATAGCTGTTGCTCCCATATTAATTTCATAACATAGATTAATAATTCTCTTTAAGTGATCACGATCTTCATTAATAGTTACTGCAAAAGCCTTGAATTCTTGGCCTAAAGTCATTGGCACCGCATCTTGCAACTGAGTTTTACCTATTTTAATAATATCCTTAAACTCTTTAGCTTTTGCGCAAAAAGCGTTACGTAAAGATACTATGCTTTTAACGAACTCGGGAGTTGACCAGATTAGTGCAATCCTTATCGCAGTAGGATAAACATCATTGGTAGACTGAGATAAGTTAACATGATTATTAGGGTGCAGGTATTTATGCTCGCCTTTTTTATGTCCCATTATTTCTAATGCTCTGTTACAGATAACTTCATTGACGTTCATATTGGTTGAAGTTCCTGCTCCACCTTGAATGATATCGATAGGAAACTGATCATAATGTTTACCGTCATATACTTCCTGAGCTGCTTTTATGATGGCATCGGCCTTTACTTCATCTAATATACCTAACTCAAAATTTGTTAATGCTGCCGCATGCTTAATAGCAGCTAAAGCTCTAACTAACTTATGGCGGCTACCCAATGGAATACTAGAGATTTTAAAATTTTCCAGAGCTCGTACAGTCTGAGCTCCATAGTATTTATCGGTAGGAATTTTCTTCTCACCTAAACTATCGCGTTCAATACGATATCTCATTACTCACTCTCCACAATATTTTTCTAATTTGTTGACACATGTTACAAAGTGATTATCCTAACAAATGATACTACAAAATTAATTACAAAGGATAGAAAATGACTCACTTTAGAATAGTTAGAGGTACAGATGGTAACATTGATCATATCAAGACCTCCCTAACTGGCAAACGATTATTAGAAAATTCGGATCTTAATAAAGATACTGGTTTTATCGCCACAGAAAGAATTATACTCGATCTAGTAGGTAAATTGCCACCAAAAATAGAAACTATTGAACAACAAGTACAGCGGTGTTATAAACAATACCAAGAATTACCCAGTGATATCGCTAAATACATCTACCTCAATGAGTTACATAATCGCAACCAAACTTTGTTCTTCAGATTAGTTAGTGATTATCTTGCCGAAATGATACCAATTATTTATACACCAACTGTAGGTGAAGCTATCGTAAAATTTAGTCAAATTTACCGTAGGCAACGCGGTCTAATTATATCTTATCCTGATAAAAACTACATTACAAAGATTCTCGATAGTTATTCTAGTACCGATATCGATTTGATCGTCGTCAGTGATGCTGAAGGTATACTAGGTATCGGTGATCAAGGGGTTGGGGGCATTTATATCTGTATCGGCAAACTTGCTGTTTACACTCTGTGCGCTGACATTAATCCATACCGAGTGCTACCAATTCAATTAGATGTCGGTACTAATAACCAAAAAATGCTCAGTGATCCGATGTATTTAGGCTGGAAACATGAACGAATTCGGGACAAGGATTACAACGATTTTATTGATACATTCGTCAAGGCAGTACACAAAAAATTTCCTAATATCTTTTTACATTGGGAAGATTTTGGCCGTGATACTGCACGCCGCAATTTAGAGCGTTATCAAAATAAAATGTGTACTTTCAATGACGATATGCAAGGCACTTCAGTAATAACTTTAGCTGCTATTTCATCTGCTATGCTCGCTCTTGGACAAAAATTAACGGAGCAACGCATCGTATTTCATGGCGCAGGAACATCTGCTACTGGCATCGCTGATCAAATTTGTGTCGCAATGGTAAAACAGGGATTATCTGTGAAAGAAGCAAGATCACACATTTGGATGCTTGGTAGCAGAGGATTAATAACTGAGGATTTACCCAACATTACTCAGTATCAAAAAATCTATGCAAAAACACCACAAGAGATATCTAATTGGCAATTAATAAACAGCGACAAAATCGATTTATTAGACGTGGTAAAAAATGTTCATCCAACTATTCTGATTGGTTGTTCCACAGTGCCGAGGGCATTTAATCAAGAAATCGTAACCACAATGGCTAAACATGTAGAACGTCCTGTTATTCTGCCATTATCCAATCCAACTTCAAAGTCAGAAGCAATACCAAGTGATTTATTCAAATGGACTGATAATAAAGTATTAGTTGCCACAGGTAGCCCATTTCCTGATGTTGATGTTGATGGCAAAAAAATACCTATCGCGCAGTGTAACAATGCTTTTGCATTTCCAGGCATAGGTTTAGGTGTTATCGCGATGAAAGCAAAAAGATTAACCGATAATATGTTATCAACAGCTTACCAAACAATCACTGCCTTATCACCAGTAAACCAAGACAAATCAGCGCCTTTACTACCATCAATAAAGGACGTAAAAAAAGTTAGTCATGCCGTTGCCGTCGCTGTTGCCAAACAAGCTATTGCAGACGGTATTGCCGATGACATTAATATCGAGACAGCTATCAAATTTGTCAAATGGCAACCGAAATATTATCCGCTAACACGAAATCAAGTGCCGAAGATACGGTCACCGGCATCACCTATGCCGGGTAAGATATAGCCTTTTTTATCAAGTTCTCGATCTAAACTTGCGGCAAAAATAGGTACCTTAGGATGTGCTGTAGTGAATTTTTTCACACCTTGTGGTGCTGCAACGATACAGACTAAAACAATTTTATGTATTCCCTCTTGCTTAAGTCGATTAATTGCGGCTATTGCAGAGCCCCCAGTAGCTAACATCGGATCACAAACAAAAAATTGTTTATTCTTACTACGTGGTGGAATTTTAAAATAATAATAATGCGGCTCTAAAGTTTTTTCGTCACGGAATATACCTATATGAGCGACTCTAGCAGAAGGCATCAACGTTAAAAAGCCATCAACCATTCCAATACCAGCTCGTAAAATGGGTAAAATAACCGGTTGTTCATCCTTTAAAACAGAAACTCTATAAGATTCTTTTGGAGTTTTTATAGTTCTTGTTACCACTGGTAAATTTCTCGTTGTTTCATACGCTAATAATAAAGCTATTTCTGCAACCAGTTTTCTGAATTCTTTGGATACAGTTTTCACATCGCGCAATAAAGCCAATTTATGCTGAATTAATGGATGTTCAGCTATATAAAGATTATTAAATTTCGTGTGCTGTTTAAGAGCCATATGTTACTACCTTGAAAGTAACGGGTTTATAATTTTCCAAGTTCCACGGTCTAGTATAGGCTAGTTGAATAAAAATAACTTGAGGTACAACGAAACCCGTGGGTTTTACTCTAAAAACCCATTTTTCATAACCGCCAGCACCTATTAATTTCGTATTTAATGGATAATATTTTCGACTCACAGGCACAATTAAATTGCTGTCATATTTTACTAAAAACCAACTATAACCAGTAGTAGGATTTGACTCTAATACGATAGAAAAAGTAGCAGACGATTTGCTTACCATAATAGGTTTATCAGGACTGTTAAACACAACTTTGTTGTTTGCGCCAAATACTGTTATCGAACACAGCATAAATAAAACAGCAAGTAGGCTAATTTTTAATTTCATAACGCACCTCTAAAAATTATATATGTCATCCCGCACTACCACTTTGTCATCCCGCACTTATTCTTTCGTCATCCCGCGGCTTGACCGCGGGATCCAGGACACCTGCGCGGCGCAGTGTAATAAACATCCTTGTTACTGGATTCTGGCCAATCCATGGCCAGAATGACGGAATTAAACCCTCAAGTTGACACCTATGCTCTTTCGCGGAATGACAGAAGAGGCTAGTGCTCATAATTACTACTCCAATATTTCTTTCATCCGCCTTCGCAGAAAACCACGGGCGTAAGTCCGGTGGATAAATGCGAAGGTAGGTTTATCCTCCGTAGCCTTGGCGAAGGAGGATAGCTTCGGCGGATTTCGCTCCACACGAAACGTAACAATTAAGATGCCGTAGGCATAGCCTGTGGAGCTTCATAATACAGATCTCAGGTACACAGGTAAAGCTTTATCTGCGGAGACAGTGTTACCTGCTAGCCAGTCTACACAAGCTAATTTAGCAACCTGTTTTGCCCGTGGATAAAGTTGCGGTTCGATTCTAATTAACTTTTTACCCAAACGCTTTTTTAGCACATTCGTATAAGTTTTCCAACCGTCACCAACTCCTATCCAATTATCATCTTTCGGTAACTGAACACTGTCAGGTTGAGCTAATGAATCTTCAATAGCCGATCGCATTAGACCATTTTTTTCGAGTTGATATATTCCCCAATAAACTTCTCCAATACGAGCATCAAATGCGGTAAGGATTTTTTCAGTTTTCAATTCTTCATATGCAGTCTGTGCCAAAGCTTTTAACGATGAAATCGGTATAGCAGGTAAATCTGCGCTAAACCCTAACCCTTGTACTAAACTTGCCGCGATACGCACTCCAGTGAAACTACCAGGACCGCATCCAAAAGCAATAGCATTTAGTTGAGATAATTTCAACTGCGCTTCAGCTAATAGTAATTGCAGCATCGGTAAAATTAATTTGCTATGTTCACGAGGCGCCAATTGATAACGTTCAATCACTGTGTCATTAATCATCAATGCTACAGAACAAGCATCGGTTGAGGTCTCTAACGCCAAGATTTTTACCATGACCGATTATTTAACTTTCTGATTTAACTTTTATTGTTACATTATGTAAACGCGCATAACCATTACTACTTATATTTTTGTAAATAAAACCTTGTCTCCATAATGGGGAAAAATATAATCTAACAGTACCGTCTTTTTTATCTATTTCATAACGACTAGGATCTAAAAATAAAATATCATTCTTATAACAAGAATTTAATCTGACAGAGTTAGAACTTTTATAATTATGTAAAGCGATTCTTTGACACACTCCTTTTCGAATTCTAAAAGTAATCGGTGCATATTGATATTGTTTTATAAAAGGTGGCATCATAACCGATCCGTCTTTTATATTAACTTGTAACCAAGAATCACCAATTAATGTTGAATTTTCTCTTCGCTTTGCTCGAAGAAGTTCCTTATGTGCTATTAGAATTTTTTGTTGCTTTTGTTGACTATACTTATTCCACTGTTGCCGTGAAATACCTAACTCTTCTGGGCCAACAGCACATCCTACTAATGACAATATACATAATAGTAAAAATGCTCTAAACATTTTAAGTGTGGCGATTAAAATTTTTGTCTTCAGACATTACAATTACAGGTTGAGCTAAAGCGCAAACGTTTTTCTTAGATGCTTTCGCTGAGTTATGAGAATACCAATGGCAACTTACTAAAGTGAACATTAGAAATGATGTCGCAGAAATGGCTATTAATTTACGCATTATATTCTCCCATCATAGAGGTTTTACATAGTGATTTTGATGTTTATATAGTAACATGTCCCTATGAGAAAAAATACAAATAATCTTCGCTGGTTATGGTTATCATTATTGGTAATAATCCTCGATCAAACAACCAAATTTTTTGCGTTACATTACTTAACATTTAATCAGCCTACTTTTGTTACTTTCTTTTTTAATTTAACCTTAGCCCAAAATCCTGGTGCTGCTTTTAGCCTTCTAGCTCAAGCAGGAGGATGGCAAGGTTGGCTGTTCGGGTTTATTGCCATTCTAGTCAGTACGGTTATTATTTATTGGTTATACAAATTGCCGAGCGACAAAATATGGTTACCAGTTGCATTAGCCTTAATTTTGGGCGGAGCGCTGGGTAATTTATGTGACCGTTTGGCTCATGGTTATGTGGTAGACTTCCTTGACTTTTATATAGGCAATTGGCATTGGCCAGCATTTAATCTTGCAGATTCAGCAATTTCTATTGGTGCTGTAATGTTAATTATTGATATCGTTTGGCATAGGCAATCTAAGGCCAGCAACAAATAGCGCTTCCGTGACTAACCGATTTGTCGCCGAGTTGATTTAAGATTAAGGTACCACATTTTTTATCAGCTTTCGCTTGTATTCCAACAGGAACAGCTTTTATGAGATAAGCGGTATCATTTTCTGAAGTAATTTTTAAGTGATAAAAATCATTATTGTTATTAATTTTCAAGTTTTTTAAAGAGGCACCTTGATAGGAATGATTATCATTATAATATTGTTCCATGCTAGCAGCTAAATTCATTAAAGCTATAGCTGCATTGTTACGTCGTGCTTTTACCATATAATTTTGATAACTAGGATAAGCGACACACGTAACAATACAAATAATAGCTAATACAATAATAAGTTCAATTAAAGTAAAAGCAAACTGATATTTTTTGACCACATATTCCATGAACTGTGGATTATGTCATTAATATTTATTAATTCAATACAGTACTACTTATCTCTTAACTTCATTGATTGCTTTTTGTAGAGTTTTCCGATCAGTTTGTCCAACTACAAGTCGAAACTTATTGTTTCTTCGATTACCGATAATAAATGTTGGGGTTCCAAGAGGAGGAACAATATTAATATTTTGTGCCAATTTAAAATTAGTTTCTAATTGATCATCAATAGCTTTGTCTTCCATATCTTGCTGTAACCGCTTAATATTTATCCCCACTGATTTGGCTATATCCAATACATCCTCTTTATTTAACGGATATGCTTTATCAAGCAAAGCCATATGAAAAGGATAAAACCTATTTTGTTGTAGTGAAGCAATGGCAGCTTTTGCCGCATATCGAGAGTCGTTACCAAAAATTGGCCATTCAACAAAAACAATTTTTAAATCGGAATTGTCCTTAATCAAATTACTGATAATAGGCGTCATTACTTCACAGTGTGGACATTGATAATCAAAGAATTCAACCAAAGTTATATTTCCTTTAGGATTACCTACAACTGGCCGATCATTAGTTCGAAAAATTTCTTTGAAATATTTAGGAATAGCGGTTTTCACCCGTCTTATCGCTGTATTAAGCTGTTTCTGTTGCAGTGCATCAGAAGCTTCAATTAATATTTCGGGGTTACTAATCAAATAGTCATGAACAGTTTGTCGTATTTGCGCAATTTGCTGAGGTGTAAATTGTTGAGGTGCACATTCTGTTTGTTGTGCATTTGAAGGAATGCTCAGTAGTAAACCTGTAATTATGAAGGCAACATATAAAACACGTTGAATTTTCACAGTTATTTTTCCCTAATTAAATGAATATATTAACATAAATTGTTTTTATAGTAAACGGAGGCGTTGTTGAATAAATGTTCCGTCATTCCCGCGCAAGCGGGAATCTCAAATTAGTTATTGAATAATGTCGTAATATAAATCGCGCCATGAAAGATTCATTTTCTCAATTAATTGTA
>CAYFQQ010000149.1:0-2367 GCA_964345265.1 uncultured Coxiellaceae bacterium | reverse complement strand
GACCAATTTTAAGTGCTATTTCACGTCATACCCGCGAAGGCGGGTATCCAAAGAGCCCCAAATTAAATGGATTCTCGCATTCGCGAGAATGACAGCATCAAAATGAGAATTGCTGAATTACAAATTTTCGTCCAAAAATGAAACCAATTGAGATTTAGTTAGTGCGCCAACTTTAGTAGCACTAGCTTCTCCCTTTTTAAATAAAATTAATGTCGGAATACCACGAACGCTATATTTCACCGGTGTATCTGGATTCTCATCAATGTTGATTTTTGCTACTTTTAGCTTACCAGCATAATCAGTCGCTATTTCAGCAAGTATCGGAGCAACTACTTTGCATGGACCACACCACTCAGCCCAAAAATCTACTAATACCGGCATATCAGCATGTAACACTTCCTCTTCGAAGGTTTTATCACTAAGCATGATAATATTCTCGTTCATAGTTATTCTCCTATTGTATTTATTAATATTTGACCCGATTACTATGCAAAATGCAAGTTTTATTGTAGTAATCAATAACCAGTAGGGAACAGGCATGCCTGTTCCCTACACGCTGGATCCCGCATCAAGTGCGGGATTGTCCTGAGTTAAAAAATGTTAAAGAAGAATTGAACATTATGGGAACCTCACTTATTTTTTATTAAACTTTATTTCCTGTGCCTACAAACAATGCCGTAACAAACTCTTTAGCATCAAAAGGCTGTAAGTCTTCAATCTCCTCACCAATACCAATATATCTAATCGGGATTTCAGTCTGTTTTGCAATAGCAAAAATAATACCACCTTTTGCGGTACCATCTAGTTTGGTTAAAGTAATTCCGGTAACTCCAATTGCGGCATTAAACTGTCTAGCTTGGACTAGTGAATTTTGGCCGATGCTGGCATCTAAGATTAACATGACTTCATGTGGAGCCGTGGCATCCAATTTCTCTAAAACCCTCTTTACTTTTTTCAGTTCTTCCATAAGATGGTTTTGGGTATGTAAGCGTCCAGCAGTGTCTGCAATCAGTACATCTGTGTCACGTGCTTGCGCTGCCTGCATAGCGTCGTAAATTACTGAAGCGCTGTCTGCACCAGCTTGTTGAGCTATAACAGATATCTTGAGACGATCGCCCCAAACTTGTATTTGTTCAATTGCTGCAGCGCGAAAAGTATCTCCTGCAGCAAACATAATCTTTTTGCCTTGGCATTGAAAATAGTGAGCTAATTTAGCTATTGTAGTTGTTTTACCGGATCCATTTACTCCTACCGTTAAAATTACATATGGTTTTATAGAGTTAGATATAATTAATGGTTGGTTACAAGGTTCCAGATTTTTTTGTAATAGTGTTTTTAATGATTGCAGTAAGATGTTTGAATCGGATAATTCTTTACGATTCACCTGTTGGTTTAATTCGCTAATGATTTGGTCAGTTGTTTCAATTCCGACATCTGCAGTTAACAACATGGTCTCGATAGATTCTGATATGTTCTCGTCAATAGTTTTTTTGCCAGACAATAAGTTGGCAATTCCTGTAAGTATTCCAGGCTTTTCTTTTAGATGGTTTTTAAATAGAGCCATTGCTGAATTTCTGGTTTAATAGAACGGAAATTAAGCGGTTTTTTCAACAGGTATAATGCTTATGTGCTGCATTTGTTTCAAGCCTTTACGACAGAATGATACATAACCATCAGCTAATGCAAATAATGTATAATCGCGTCCTACACCTACGTTTTCTCCAGGATGGAATTGGGTGCCGCGCTGTTTAACAAGGATATTACCGGCTTTGACTAATTCTCCTCCAAAGCACTTAACCCCCAATCTTTTAGATTTTGAATCGCGGCCGTTACGTGAAGCACCAGCCGCTTTTTTATGTGCCATAGTTATTTCTCAACTTGTTTCTTCTGTTTGTTTAATTTCTTTTTTAACTATAGTTTTTTCAGTAATTGCTTCTTTTTCAGATATCGGTTCCTTTGTTATTGTTTTTCCGCCACCGAATTCGATTATTTTTACTTCTGTGTAGTCTTGTCGGTGTCCCATTTGTTTCATGTGATGTTTGCGGCGTTTAAATTTTAAGACATTAATTTTTTTGTGGCGACCATGATTAAGCACTTCACCTTTGATTTTTATATCTTCTAAATAGGGAGTACCAATTTGGATGTTTTCACCATCAGCTAACATTAATACTTTGTCAAACTCAACTATATCATTTGGCTGAACTGATAGTTTTTCTATCTTAATAATATCACCAGCGGCGACACGATATTGTTTACCACCGCTCGCTATTACTGCGTACATTACACTTACTCCAAGATACCTAATATGAGAATCGAGTATTGTAAGTAATCTTAGCACATCTGGCAAGGTGTTTGTGTAATTTGCCA
>CAYFQQ010000148.1:0-7505 GCA_964345265.1 uncultured Coxiellaceae bacterium | reverse complement strand
GATGCTGTCATTCTCGCGAATGCGAGAATCCATTTAATTTGGGGCTCTTTGGATACCCGCCTTCGCGGGTATGACGTGAAATAGCACTTAAAATTGGTCAAAATTAGAATTGCTGAAATTTAGCAAGGTATCTTGCATTTTAATTTACATATCCTATAATAATAAATTGACTCTTTGCCTCACTGTGGAAATTTTCATGGGAGGCTAATTAACCGTGGAGAGTGTTTATGCGACATTACGAAATAGTCTTTTTAGTCCATCCAGATCAAAGTGAACAGGTCCCATCAATGATCGAGCGTTATAAGTCGATGATTGAAAAAGGTAAAGGGAAAATTCATCGTCTTGAAGATTGGGGACGACGTCAATTAGCTTATCCTATTGACAAAGTGCATAAGGCGCATTACGTATTAATGAATATTGAGTGTAATGACAAAACGCTTAATGAACTTACTAACTCTTTTCGTTTTAATGATGCGGTTATTCGTAATTTGGTATTGCAACGTAACAAAGCAATTACTGAACCTTCGCCAATGATTACTCCTAAAGAAGCTAAAACAAAGGAGATGGAACGACTTGAAGAATTTGAATATGATGTATATGCGGAAGAAGAGTTTGCAAGAGAAAGAGGAGAATAGGAGAAAATTATGTCTCGTTATTATCGTTATAAGAAATTTCCAAGTTTAACACCTAAAGATTTAGATAAAATTGATTATAAAAATATAAATCTTTTGAAAATATATATTATGGAAACAGGTCGTATTATACCAAGCCGTATTACTGGTACTCCACAACGTTATCAACGCAAATTGGTGAAAGCTATTAAACTTGCAAGATTTTTAGCTTTGTTACCATACACGAGTTAGCAATCAATGAGGAATTTGTGATGGAAGTTATTTTGTTAGAAAAAATTCGTAACTTGGGTGATATCGGAGATAAAGTTAATGTAAAAGCTGGTTTTGCTCGTAATTATTTGTTACCCCAAAAAATGGCAGTAGCTGCTACTCCAGATAATATTTCGAAATTTGAGGAAAGACGTGCCGAGTTGGAGAAGAAAGCTGCTGATTCGTTAGCAGTTGCTAAATCACGTGCTGAAGCTTTAGGAAAATTAACCATTAATATCCCAATGAGGGCTAGCGAGGAAGGAAATCTGTTTGGTTCTGTTGGCACACGTGAAATTGTAGATGCTATTAAAGAACTTGGTGTAGAAGTAGATAAAAAAGAAATTATTCTTCCACAAAGTCCTATCCATCAATTAGGTGAATTTGAGATAAATTTACAACTACATACTGATGTTAATATACTTTTAAGAATCAATGTCGTAGCTGAAAAATAAGTTTTTATTATGCCGAATCAAACAATAGACAAACTTAAGGTCCCTCCTCATTCTATTGAGGCAGAACAGTCAGTATTAGGTGGGTTAATGCTGGATAATGGAGCATGGGATCGCATTATTGGTCATATTGGTGAAGCAGATTTTTATCGTACTGAACATAAATTGATTTTTCGAGCAATGGCTGCTCTTAATAAACACAGTCAACCTTTCGATGTTATTACTCTTGCTGAAGCATTAAAAGATATTAATGGATTGGAGAATGCCGGCGGGGAAGTTTACTTATTTGAATTAGCTAAAAATACTCCTAGCGTCGCTAATATTGAAGCTTACAGCAATATTGTGCGAGAGCGTTCAGTATTGCGACAATTATTAGAAGTCACTAGTGAAATAGCGAATTCAGCATTTAATTCTCAGGGAAGCAGTAGCAAAGATATTTTAAATAAAGCTGAAAGTAAGATATTTAAAATTGCCGAGCAAGAAGCACGTGGAATAGGACCAGTTGATATTAGTGCATTATTAGCTGCAGCTACTCAACGTATTGATACTTTGTATCATTCAGATCAGGATGTTACTGGTTTAGCTTCCGGCTTTAAAGATCTAGATGATATGACTTCCGGATTTCAGGAGGGCGATTTAATTATTGTTGCTAGTCGTCCTGCGATGGGTAAAACATGTTTTGCCATGAATATCGCAGAGCATGCAGCTATTAAGAGTAAAAAACCAGTTTTGGTGTTTAGTATGGAAATGCCTGGTGAGGCTTTAGCAATGCGAATTATGTCATCTTTGGGGCGAATCGATCAGCATAGAGTACGTACCGGAAAGTTGGATACAGAAGATTGGCCACGTTTGACTTCGGCTGTAAGTATGCTCTCCGAAGCATCAATGTTTGTTGACGATACGCCGGCTATAAACCCAACTGAACTGTGGGCTCGCGCTCGGCGTGTGGCTAGAACTCATGGGCAATTGGGATTAATAGTCGTGGATTATTTACAATTAATGCACATACCGGGATTTAAAGAGAATCGCACTGCGGAAATTACTGAAATATCTCGTTCTTTAAAAGCCTTGGCTAAAGAACTAAAAGTACCTGTTTTAGCAGCATCACAGTTAAATCGTAGCTTAGAACAACGTGGGGATAAGCGTCCAATAATGTCTGATTTACGCGAATCTGGTTCTCTTGAACAAGATGCAGATGTCATTTTGTTTATTTATCGAGATGAAGTTTATAATGAAGATAGTTTAGATAAAGGCATAGCAGAGATTATTATTGCCAAACAGCGTAATGGTCCTATAGGTAAGATTAAACTTACGTTTCTCGGTTGTTATACTAGGTTTGAAAGTTTTACTTCTTCAATTTATTCGGCGGATAGCACGTCGTGAATAATGGCGCACAAGCATATGTTGATCTTATTGCTTTGCAGCATAATTATCAGAGAATTCGCAAGTTAACTTCGCCCAGTAAAATAATGGCTATGGTTAAGAGTGATGCTTATGGTCATGGTTTAGTACAAATTGCAAAATCATTAACTGATGTAGATGCTTTTGGTGTTGCGTGCTTGAATGAAGCTTTAACGTTGAGAAAAGCGAAGATAGACAAACGCATTGTATTAACACGTGGATTTAGCAATATCACAGAATTACCTCTTATTAGCAAATATGGTTTGGATGTCGTTATACATCATGAGTATCAGATTGAGATCCTACAAACGGTTGAGTTAAATAAGCCAATAGGTATTTGGTTGAAAATTGATACCGGTATGCACCGCTTAGGTTTTGCTATAGAGGATGCAGAACATGCTTATCATAGATTGAAAAAAATTTCTCAAATACAACAGCCAATATATATTATGACTCATCTTGCTAGTGCCGATGATTTGTCTAAATCTGCTACTCACAAGCAGTTGGACTGTTTTAAGCAATTTAGTTTTTGTTCTAATCCAAAGAGTATTGCTAATTCAGCCGCTATTATCAATTGGCCAGAATCATGTGCTGATTGGGTACGTCCCGGAATTATGTTATATGGAATCTCACCTCTTGCTGGTAAAACTGGTGAGGAGATTGGTCTAAGACCAGTTATGACTTTACAGTCCGAATTAATCGCAGTTAAAAAATTAGCTAAGGGAGATCGCATAGGTTATGGTGGTATTTGGGAATGTCCGGAAGATATGCCAGTAGGTGTAGTAGCTATTGGTTATGGTGATGGTTATCCTCGGCATGCTAAGACCGGCACTCCAGTTTTGGTAAATGGTATACAATGTCAAATAGTGGGCCGCGTTTCTATGGACATGTTGACGGTTGATTTGCGTAATGATCCGGATGCTAAGTGTGGTGACCAAGTAATTCTGTGGGGTAAAGAGCTATCTGTAGAATACATTGCTAAGTGTGCCGATACTATAGCTTACGAATTATTATGTGGTTTAACACAAAGAGTACAGTTTATATATGAATCAGAAAACTAACTATATATCAGCTAGAAGGAAGTCTATTTCAATAGGCTGGCTAGTTTGTATGTTAGGTGCTCTATTTTATTGTTATGAGTATTTGTTACGCATTGAACCGAGTGTAATGGTTCCGGAATTAATGCGGGAATTTAATATTACTGCAGCAAATCTAGGTCTAATTGCCGCAGTTTATTATTTTGCATATACTCCAATGCAAGTAGTGGTTGGTATATTGATAGACAGGTATGGTGCTCGACTTGTCCTTACCTATGCCGTTGCAGCTTGTACTTTAGGTAGTTTGTTATTTAGCACTTCAGAGTCTATTTATGTGGTAGGTTTTGGAAGGTTTCTTGTCGGTTTTGGTAGTGCTTTTGCCTTTGTCGGTGTATTGAAGTTAGCGGCTGAGTGGTTGCCTAAGCATCATTTCGCTTTATTTGCAGGTTTTACAGTTAGCTTAGCTATGGTAGGTGCCATGGTGGGAGATGTAGAGTTGACGCTGTTAATACATAAGATAGGGTGGAAACATGCATTATATATAGGCACTGGAATGGGTGTTGTGCTTATACCTCTGATTTGGATATTAGTTCGTGATACACCAAAGTGGAAAAAGTCACACAGTGGAAAAACTAGTTTTCGGGAAACTTTTATCGGACTAGGGCAAATTATTAAAAATCCGCAGATGTGGTTTTCTGGTATCGTTGGTTGCGTATTTTATCTATCGTTGTCGGTTTTTGCAGAATTATGGGGAATTCCGTTTCTTCGAGACGTTTATGGACTTTCTCCTGGTATAGCAGCTTTTGCTTGTTCAATGGTTTTTGCTGGCTGGTTAATTGGTGCTCCAATTAATGGTTGGTTATCTGATAAACACAAATCTCGCAGATTGCCACTTATAGTTGGTGGTAGTCTTTCGGCGATTCTAATTACTATTATTATTTTTAAACCGATAAATATATCAGCTGATTTGTTATATATATTACTTTTCCTTTTTGGTATTTTTTCAAGTGTGCAAATTATTTGTTTTGCAATT
This sequence comes from uncultured Coxiellaceae bacterium, assembly GCA_964345265.1. GTDB lineage: Bacteria > Pseudomonadota > Gammaproteobacteria > UBA9339 > UBA9339 > CAYFQQ01. The sequence goes on along the minus strand of CAYFQQ010000148.1, from coordinate 2,704 downwards.
AGTAAGGAAAATAATCCAACTCATGTAGCCGCAACTGCTGTTGCTTTCACTAATTTATTAATCATGAGCGGAGCACTAGTTTTTCAGCCTCTTATTGGTAAATTATTGGATATAAGTTGGGGCGAGCAAATGCAGAACGGTCTTCGCGTTTATTCAGCAGCTGATTATCAACACGCACTTTTAATATTACCTATTAGCATATTAGTTGGTGTTTTTATATCATTTACTTTACGTGAAACTTTCGGCAGAGAAGATTGGGATGAATTTGACGTTGAGTAATCAAAATTCTGCATGTTTTGGTGTGCGGGGAAAAGGGATTATATCTCGAATGTTTGTCATTCCGGTAATATACCCAACAAAGCGTTCGAAACCTAAACCAAAACCCGCGTGGGTGACTGTTCCATAACGGCGTAAATCACGATACCACCAGTAGAGCTGTTTATCTATTTTTAACTCATCCATACGCTGATCTAGAATATCCAGTCGCTCCTCACGCTGACTGCCGCCGACGATTTCACCAATTCCTGGTGCTAAGATATCCATTGCTGCGACAGTTTTATTATCATCATTTAATCGCATATAAAAAGCTTTGATATTTTTGGGATAATTTATTACAGCAACTGGACGGCCGAATAATTCTTCAGTTAAATAGTGTTCATGTTCTGATTGCAGGTCAAGCCCCCATTTAACCGGAAATTCAAATTTTTTATTAGCTTTTTGCAATTTATCAATGGCTTCACTGTATTCTATCTGAGCGAATTCGCTATTGATAATGTTTTCAAGTCGACTGATACAATCTTTGTCAATTCTTTGAGCGAAGAATTTCATATCATCTTGACATTCGTCTAGTATAGCTTTGAAAGTATATTTTAATAGATCTTCAGCGAGTTTAGCTGAATCTTGTAGATCTGCAAATGCAACTTCGGGCTCAACCATCCAGAATTCCGCTAGATGACGACTTGTGTTAGAAGGCTCAGCACGAAATGTCGGACCAAAAGTATAAACTTTTGACATGGCTTCGCAATAAGCTTCGGCATTTAACTGTCCAGAGACAGTTAAATAAGTTTCATATCCAAAGAAGTCTTGTTCGAAGTTGATATCGCCTTTCGATTTATGTGGCAGATTCATTAGATCTAAGATACTAACTCTAAATAGTTCACTTGCTCCTTCGCAGTCATTAGTAGTAATAATAGGAGTGTGAATCCAGTAAAAACCACGTTCATGAAGAAAACGATGAATAGCTTGCGCAACGTGGTGTTGTACTCTTGTTACTGCACCGATTGTATTGGTACGTGGTCTTAAGTGCGCATATTCTCGTAAATATTCCAAAGTATGATGCTTAGGAGAAATTGGATAAGTATCTGGATCATCTACCCAGCCGGTAACATCAACCTTGGATGCATTAACTTCGTATGTTTGGCCTTTAGCCGGAGATTCTACCAGTTCGCCGTGTGCGATAATTGAACAACCGCTTGTTAAATGTAATATTTCAGTTTGGTAATTTGGTAATGTATTCGCAATAATTATTTGTAGGGACTGGAAACATGAGCCATCATGTAGAGTGACAAAAGAAAATCCAGCTTTAGAATCGCGGCGGGTTCGCACCCAACCACGAGCAGTAATTTTAGTTGCAACAGGTATTTTCCCCGATAGTAATTCTACAATGGAATAAATGTTTTTAGTGTGCATATTTAAATTTTACAGCGTGTCAATTTGAATTCAACATTATCGCCAACTTGTGTATCTCGGCTAGCAATATTAAGATTGAAGAAATATATCGATAAACGATGTCGTCCTACACTTATTTCTGGATAAACATTTATCTGCTTGGGAATGATTACTTGAATCATTTGATAACAAATATTTGTTGCCAAAGTTTCTTGATAAAAACCGTGATGAGCAATTTGCAATGTTGGACCCGCGCTTTCGCGAGTTAGTCGTAATAGGATATTAACGATAGTTTGTAACTGATCAAATGTATCAAACCAAGTTTGTAGAGTTGTTTGTTGCTGTTCTAATGGTTGTTGTGACCACAATTGATAAGGGGGTATTGCAAAATTGCTAATACCTCCGGGAGTATTCATACGTTGTCGAATTGCAGCAAGGAATTCGTTATCACGTAAACACTGTCCCAGTTTGCCTTGTGTATTGTGCAATGTATCTGTTAATCGGTTTAATTGATGTAAAACGTTTTGTAATTTTTCTTTGTTTATATCAGGTGAGTTTTGTAATTGAATTAACGCAGACGAATATAGTTGTAATGCATTAGTTAATTTACTTTTTATATCTGGTCTATCTATAGTATTTAGGATTTCGATAATTGTCGCTAGTGCGGAGCGAATATCCCAATGAGATTGTTTATCGAGATAATATTTAGCTTGGCTAAATAAGTACTCTAAGCGCAGACAAAAACGAACGTATTCATTTAATGGTTGTTCATAGACAATGGTTTCTGTCTCCATGATAGCTATTATACATTACAGTGTTGATTCTTGGAATATAACGATCAAGTGGCCTGGCTTAAGGCGTTGTTGAATAAATAGCTTAATAACGATCGTCATTCCCGCGAAAGCGGGAATCTCATATCAATCAGCAATTCTCATTTTGATGCTGTCATTCTCGCGAATGCGAGAATCCATTTAATTTGGGGCTCTTTGGATACCCGCCTTCGCGGGTATGACGTGAAATAGCACTTAAAATTGGT
>CAYFQQ010000147.1:0-4409 GCA_964345265.1 uncultured Coxiellaceae bacterium | reverse complement strand
GTCTGTTAAATTTAACTCTTTTAATAATAAACCGCCATTAGCATAAGGATTCGTTCCCATCCTTTGTTTTGTGCTTGGCGCAAGAGCAGTTAATTCTGATTTTAATTTTCCTTCTATATCGAATAATTCCTCAGGTCTATAACTTTTCATCCATTTTTCCAAAATTTTTATATGCTCTGGATTTTGAGCTAAATTTTTCAATGGTACTTGATGAGAACGCCAGAAATCTTCGGTCTTTTTGCCATCAACTTCTTTAGGACCTGTCCAACCTTTTGGTGTACACAATACAAGCATTGGCCAAACTGGTCTGGTGCTATTGTTTTCTATACGTGCATTTACTTGAATCATTTTTATTTCGTTGATGATTGTATTAAGAGTTATCGCCATTTTTTGGTGCATTTGTTCTGGAATAGAACCTTCTACAAAATATGGTTTGTAACCATAACCCAAGAACAACTGGTTTAATTCTTTGCGGCTAATACGTGCCAATATTGTAGGGTTTGCTATTTTATAACCATTTAAGTGGAGAATAGGGAGCACTGCTCCATCTGAAATAGGATTTAGAAACTTATTTGAATGCCATGAAGTAGCTAAGGGACCAGTTTCTGCTTCACCATCACCAACAACACAAGCTACAATCAAGTTAGGATTATCAAATGCTGCTCCAAAAGCATGTGATAAAGAATAACCAAGTTCTCCTCCTTCATGAATTGATCCAGGAGTTTCTGGAGCTGTATGGCTTGATATACCACCAGGAAAAGCAAACTGCTTGAATAAGTTTTTTAGCCCTTCTTCATTTTGGGTAATATGTGGAAAGAATTCACTGTATGTTCCTTCTAGATATGTATTAGCTATTATAGCAGGACTACCATGACCCGGTCCTGTTATATAAATCATATTTAGATTATATTTTTTAATAATCCTGTTTAAATGTACGTATATAAAATTAAGCCCTGGTGTTGTTCCCCAATGACCTAACAGCCTAGGTTTAATATGTTTTAACTCAAGGGGTTTTTTGAGTAATGGATTATCACGAAGATAAATTTGTCCAACAGAAATATAATTTGAAGCTCGCCAATATGCGTCCATTTTGCTTAGCTGATCCTGAGTGAGAGCTTGTTCCATATTCATCTCCATATATTTTCTAGATAAATTCTAGTTAACCTCAGTTGCATGTAAGGATTAAGTAAATAGCCTCTTTGCGATTATAAAAATATATTTTATAATCAAGATTTTAACTAACTAAAGGCCATATGGATAATATAGTTGAAATTTACTGTGCTGTCGATGATTTTATGAAAATTTTTTGGAGACAATGGCGAAGAATGCAAATAACAAGTGGAGAAAAGAAACAAATTAGAGAATCAAAACTAGGCCTGAGTGAAGTCATGACCATTATAATTTTATTTCATATGTCAAATTATTGAATGCTAAAACATTTTTATTTCAATCATGTTTGTAAGCATCTACGTCAAGAATTTCATAATTTAGTTAGTTACGTCGCGATTACGAGGATGAATTAAGCCAATTAAAGTCAATACTTGAAAACAAATTAAAAAGTTTGAAAAAGAGCTATGATGATCCAAAAAAACGTTTTGAAATGCTGGGTTAATAGATTACCTTTACTTTTATAAGCTGTATAGCAGTTATATTCACAAGGGAGTAAGATCAATCGGAAAGAATATAAACGTTAACAATGAAACAATAAATATTGAAGGTATAAATTGTTTTTGAACCTGGAATGAAAAGGAATTATTACCTGCGATTTTGATTGTGACTGACTCATTATTCAATACATGGAACGTATTATTATTAAAAACGCCTTGCAGAGAAAATACCGAAAAAATTAAAAAAATATACACTGAATTTAGGCAGATATTAAATGCAAAGGTAGCACCAGGGTAGCACCAGCAAATTCCAGCGAAATTAAATCCATCTATACATTTTTTTAATTATTTGAAAAATAAAGGTTTACTTGGTGGCCAGAGGCAGAATCGAACTGCCGACACGAGGATCTACGATCTCCCTTTTCAGCAAGGAATAATAATATCTTCTTATATGTTTTTTCGCTTATTCGATTATTTCGTGATCCAAGAATAAGTAATTTTTTAAATATTTTGTAATTTGTGGAAAAGCTTTGTTCAAACAAGTATTTATCATCGAAATCAACCGTAGCTCCAGCATTAAAAAGTTCTTCAAATACATTCAAATTTCCTAGTTCAATTGATCTCTCAATTGGTTTAATCCACTCATACTTATTCCAACATATAGGAGAATTTATATCAATTCCTTTCTTAATCAAACTAATTGCTTTATCTATGTCCCCGGCTTCTAGTGCAATAGCAAATTTGTTACATCGTGCAGTAGATCCACATATTCCCATATAACTTTCCTCATTTTTGTAGAAAATTTTACTTCAGAAAAGAGAAAAGAAAAGAAAAGGGGTCAAGTCTCATCTTGCAACATTTCAAGTTTATAATTGTATTTATTAAATCTTTGTATATCCAATTTTTACGGATGTAATTCAATGCTCCTAATTTAATAAATATGGTAGATATCATAAAATGAGACTTAACCCTTTTTTAAACATGATATTGTGAAGAAATCTGCCATATGGCTATTATGCATAGGATTATTAACCATTTACATATTTTATTTCAGGGAAAAAATAAGCTCTTATTATTGATCTCGGTATCGGTTCTTTAAACAAGATATGCAAATCAACCAATAAGCCAGCAACACCTATTTTAAATTTATTAAGATATTCGACTAACTTTTTAAATGAAACAGAATACGCCACATTTTTCGAATGGATTTCTTGATCATCTCTAACTTTCCTCAATTCTTTAAAATGCCTCCATGTTTTTTTATTTAAATCAAAAGAATTTCCGCGTGTCATTATAGGAAACCATTTTTTTATTTTATCATCAAAACTGACTTTATTGCTTTTATTGTCTACAAGTGGCACTAATGAAGTTAAATCACAAATATGTGTATTCCAAAAAAAAGCCCGATGTTGTATATACGCCTCGATACTAGCAATACCTTTTGATAAGGCAGCACAAAACTTTTCAAAAGAATTTTTTTTAATGGCATTATCTCGCAATTTACATGCCTCTTCAAATTTTGCTTCATAGATATTAAGACAAATAATTCCATCAGAATCAATGCTCATTAGTGATTCATCAGAATATGCGTCAACAATGGAAACAGAGTTTCCGAAGGCTGAAATACCATGAACTTCAAAAGTGCTTCTCACAAAATTTTCAAAAAAAGGCACGCTTTTTTCAAAATTCCTACATTCTTGAACTAACTCATCAAAATCATAACCATTCTGTTTAAGTAGTAATTTTATTTGTTCACAGTTCAAGTTTGCAATCTCATTTCTGTGTCCATGATTTCCACACTCAATAAACATGAATATCATATCTTTTGACTGTTTTTTTGAAATAAATTCATTAACCTTAATTTTTTGCATTTTTTTGTCACATTCTTCTACATATCTTCTACATGCATTTGCGTCCCGTGTCTGTTATTCATGCAAATCCTCGTCAGTACTGGTGCCGAGGAGTGGAGTCGAACCACCGACCTACTGATTACGAATCAGTTGCTCTACCAACTGAGCTACCCCGGCGTACTGTGGAATCCAAAGTATAAAAGAGCAAATACTGTATTGCAAACGATTCGCCAAGCTTATATCTTCAAATCAAATTTTTTGGAGAATCAGTATGCGTACTACTTATCAGAGGGGGTTCACTCTGATTGAATTATTAATTGCAATTGCCATTATTGGCATACTTACTACTATTGCACTACCCTCATATCAAAGATACACCAGACGAGCACATTATACTGAAATTGTGCAAGCAGCAGCACCATATAAGCTTGGCATCGAAGAATGTTATCAAGTTATGGGAAGTTTTGATCAATGTAAAGCCGGAAAAAATGGAGTGCCTGATAATATTGAAACTGGACATGGTGTAGGACTAGTGGACAGCATTATAGTTGCAGAAGGAGATAGAATCATCGTAACACCTAAAGCCTTATATGGAATAAAACCAGAAGACACATATGAGTTAATTCCAAACGAAATTAACGATCAATTAACTTGGACATCAAGTGGTGACGGAGTAAAGAAAGGATATGCAAATTAATGGCTTCGCAAATTATCTAGTCAAAAATGGAATATTGAGTGAATCAGAAGCACTTCAATTACAAAATGCAGCACAACAAAATAATTTATCGCTAATTAGTTATCTAATTAAAAATAAATTATTAGACTATAAAATAATTGCTAAATATACAGCAAAATATTTTGGTTTGCCTTTAGCAAATTTGCATGACCACGATATTAAGAACATACCGCTTTCATTGATTGATAAAAAATTAATTGAAAAATATCAAATATT
>CAYFQQ010000146.1:0-5545 GCA_964345265.1 uncultured Coxiellaceae bacterium | reverse complement strand
CAATGAAAAGAGGATGTTACAAGAGGCTGTTGATGCTTTACTTGACAATGGTCGTCGAGGTCGAGTTGTTACTGGTGCTAACAAGCGACCTTTGAAATCGCTTTCTGATATGATTAAAGGTAAACAAGGTAGATTTCGTCAGAATTTGTTGGGTAAGCGGGTGGATTATTCAGGTCGCTCGGTAATTGTTGTAGGCCCGACTCTTAAATTGCATCAGTGCGGTTTACCGAAAAAAATGGCACTGGAATTATTTAAGCCGTTTATTTTTGGTAAGTTGCAGATGCAGGGTTTAGCAACAACTATTAAAGCTGCTAAAAAAATGGTTGAAGATGAAGTACCGGAAGTTTGGGATATTTTAGAAGAAGTTATTCGTGAACATCCGGTATTATTAAATAGAGCGCCTACATTACATAGATTGGGTATCCAAGCTTTTGAACCAATTTTGATTGAAGGTAAAGCTATTCAATTACATCCTTTAGTGTGTACTGCTTATAACGCCGACTTTGATGGTGACCAAATGGCAGTTCACGTGCCTCTAACAATTGAGGCTCAATTGGAATCTCGTGTATTAATGATGGCAACTAATAATATTTTGTCGCCAGCGAATGGCGATCCTATTATTGGTCCGACTCAGGATGTGGTATTAGGTTTATATTATATGACTAGGGAAAGAATTAATGCCAAAGGGGAGGAATCTATATTTGTGGATGTCAATGAAGTCAAACGTGCCTATGAGACTGGTAATATAGATTTGCAAGCCAAGATTAAAGTGCGTATGGAAGAAAATGACAGTTTACGATTAGTTGAAACCACTGTTGGCCGTGCATTACTTTGGGAAATAGTACCAAGAGGTTTATCATTTAGTCTCATTAATCGAGTCATGAATAAGAAAACAGTTAGTGCTTTGTTAAGTACTTGTTATCGTCAGTTAGGTACTAAGACTACTGTTATTTTCGCAGATCAGTTGATGTATACTGGATATGAGTTTGCAACTAAGGCTTCTATTTCTATTTGTGTAGATGATTTAGCCGTACCAGATAATAAGGAAGATATTATTGCCGGTGCTGAGGCTGAAGTATTGGAAATTGAAAAACAATATAGTTCTGGATTTGTTACTAAAGGCGAACGTTATAACAAAGTTGTGGATATTTGGTCACATACAAATGATCAAATTGCCAAAGTTATGATGGAAAAATTATCTACCGAATTGGTTAAAGATGCTAAAGGAGAAACAGTCAAGCAACCTTCTTTTAACTCAATCTATATGATGGCAGATTCGGGGGCACGTGGTTCAGCTGCGCAGATGCGACAATTGGCAGGTATGCGTGGTTTAATGGCTAAACCGGATGGTACCATAATTGAAACTCCAATTACTGCTAATTTTCGAGAAGGATTAGGTGTATTGCAATACTTTATTTCTACTCATGGTGCCCGTAAGGGTTTAGCTGATACTGCTTTAAAGACTGCGAATTCTGGTTATTTAACCCGTCGTTTAGTTGATGTGGCTCAGGATGTTGTTGTTAAAGAACAAGATTGTGGTACCAAACGCTATATTACCATGAGACCAATCATTGAGGGTGGTGATATAGTTGAGCCATTACGCGAACGGGTGATCGGTCGTATTGTTGGCGACGATGTTATTGATCCAGTTTCTGGGAATGTGATTATTACTGTTGGTGCCTTTTTAGATGAGAGTTCTGTAAATTTATTGGAAAAATATAGTATCGATGAGATCAAGGTTCGTTCGCCAGTTACTTGTGAAACCAAATATGGAATGTGTGCTATGTGCTATGGAAGAGATTTAGCGCGTGGCCACCTGGTTAATATTGGGGAAGCGGTTGGTATCATGGCCGCACAGTCTATAGGTGAACCTGGTACACAATTGACGATGCGTACTTTCCATATTGGTGGTGCTGCTTCTCGTGCCATTGTAGTCAATAAAATTCAGATTAAATCAGACGGCCGAATTAGATTTAGGAATATGAAAACTGTTAAACGTGTTGGCGCTAAATTAATCACTGTTTCGCGTTCTGGGGGTCTAGGCATCGTTGATGCTAATGGCCGTGAGCGCGAATATTATAAGGTACCTTATGGTGCTGTATTGTCTGTGGTTGATGGAGCAAAAGTTGAATCAGGTACCGTTGTAGCTGAATGGGATCCTCATACTCATCCGATTATCACTGAAGTAGCAGGAAGAGTTAAGTTCGTTGATATGATTGAAGGAGTGACTGCAAAGCTTCAAACCGATGAGATAACAGGTCTTAGTACTACAGTAGTTATGGCTGCTACACAGCGTGGACCTGCTAAAAAAGAACTACGGCCAATGATTAAGTTGGTTGATAAGAAAGATAAGGATCTTTGTTTAGCTGGTACTAATATTCCAGCTCATTATTTCTTGCCAAGTGGAGTTATTTTGAATATTGAAGATAACTCACAAGTAAAAGTAGGTGATGTGCTTGCTCGTATTCCTCAAGAAGTAAGTAAAACACGCGATATTACTGGAGGACTGCCGCGTGTTGCTGATCTATTTGAAGCACGTAGACCAAAAGAACCTGCAATACTTGCCGAAATTGCCGGGATAGTGAGTTTTGGTAAAGAAACTAAAGGAAAACGCCGTTTAATAATCTCGGGTACCAATAAAGAAGTTTTTGAAGCATTGATTCCTAAGTGGCGGCATGTTGGAGTTTTTGAAGGTGAGAATGTAGCTAAAGGTGAGGTAATTTCTGATGGAGCGTTAGATCCCTATGATATATTACGTTTATTAGGAGTAGATGCTTTAGCGGATTATATAGTCAATGAGGTACAAGAGGTTTACCGTTTACAAGGGGTTAGAATTAATGATAAACATATTGAAGTAATTTTACGTCAAATGCTACGTAAGGTTGATATTATTGATCCAGGCGATAGCAAATTTATTAAGGGAGAGCATGTAGATAAAATGCAAGTCTTGGAAGAGAATGAGCGTATTGCTGAGGAAAAAGGGAAACCTGCAACTTACGATACTATTTTGCTAGGAATTACCAAAGCTTCTTTAGCTACCGAATCTTTTATCTCTGCTGCATCGTTTCAGGAAACTACTAGAGTGTTGACCGAAGCATCTGTAGTTGGTAAATGGGATTATTTCCGTGGTTTAAAAGAGAATGTGATGGTAGGACGCTTAATTCCAGCTGGAACTGGTTTTGCTCATCATGCGCAAAGACACGAGAAGAGCATGGTAAGCGGAGTAGTGTCAGGTAAGGAAGTTGAGCAAGCTTTGGGAGAAGCTTTAAAAGAACCAGAAGAAGCAGGGAAAGAGGGTTAAATATTATTAATGTGCTTCGTCCCAGTTGTCACCAATGCCCACATGAACAACTATTGGAACTGATAATTTTGCAGCGTTGATCATATGTTTTTGAATATGGTTAATGGCTTTTTTGATGTCTTTTTTAGCACTTTCAAAAACTAACTCATCATGGACCTGCATAATCATTTTTACATTAAGTTTAGTTTTCTGGATCCATTTATCTATGTTTATCATCGCAATTTTAATAATATCAGCTGCGCTTCCTTGCATTGGCGCATTGATAGCAGCACGTTCTGCAGCGTTTAGTCGTGCAAAATTACTTGAATTGATATCTGGAATATAGAGGCGGCGGCCAAATAAAGTTTCAACATAACCATTTTGTTTAGCTATATCACGTGTGGTTTGCATAAATGTTTTAACTTCTGGATAACGTGCGAAATAAAGATCGATATAATTCTGCGCTTGTTCACGAGAAATGTTTAATTGTTGTGCTAGACCAAATGCTGACATCCCATAAATCAAACCGAAATTGATAGCTTTTGCTCTACGGCGTTGCATGTTGGTTACTTCAGATAAAGGGAAACCAAACACTTCTGCGGCAGTTGCTATGTGAATATCATCACCATCGGAGAAAGCTTTTAATAAACTTTTATCCTGTGAGAGATGTGCGAGGATGCGTAATTCGATTTGTGAATAGTCAGCGGAAACGATTTTGTGACCAGGCGAAGCAATAAATGCTTGACGAATACGTCTTCCTTGTTCAGTTCGAATCGGAATGTTTTGCAAATTGGGGTTAGTTGACGATAATCTTCCTGTGTTTGTTACTGCTTGATTATAAGAAGTATGTACTCGATTGGTTCGCGGGTTAATTTGTGCAAGTAAACCATCAATATAGGTAGATTTGAGTTTACTTAGAGCTCGATGTTCAAGAATAGTTTTAGGTAACGGATAATCTAAAGCTAATTGTTGTAGTACATTTTCTGCTGTAGAAGGTTGACCATTTGGTGTTTTTTTAGAAATCGGCAGCTTCAACTTACCAAACAAAATTTCTTGCAATTGTTTTGGAGAAGCTAAATTAAATATGCTACCTGCTAATTTGTATGCATGTTCTTCAAGTTCGATGATTCTTTTAGAAAGTTTTACCCCTTGTTTCTGTAAAAATTGTGCATCAATGCACACCCCATTGCGTTCTATGTTGGCTAATATTTTTATCAGCGGTATTTCAATTGTTTGCAAAATCTTAAGCGAATTATTATGTGCTGAAAGTTCAAGCAAAAGTTTTTCATGTAATTGCAAAACTATGTCAGCATCTTCAGCTGCATAAGGTGCAGCTTTTTCTATTGGAATTTGATTAAAAGTTAATTGGTTTTTTCCAGTTCCTGCGATTTCTTCGAATGTAGTGACACTTGTTCCCAAATATTTTAGTGCTAAGTTCTCCATATCATAACGATTGTTAGAACTATTTAATACATATGCTGCCATCATAGTATCAAAACCTATTCCTTGTACGTTGATGCCGTAGTTAGCTAAAACTTCTGTGTCATATTTTAAATTCTGACCGAACTTAATTTTATTTTTATCTTCTAATAAAGGTTTTAATTTCTCTAAAACAAAATCACGACTGAGTTGCAATGGAGCACTGGGGTAATTATGCATTAGAGGGATATATGCGGCTTCACCAGATTTAACTGCAAATGAAATACCGACAATTTCAGCTTGTAGAGTATCTAAACTCGTTGTTTCAGTATCAAAAGCAAAATGTTTGGCACCAGTTAATTTTTTTAACCAAGGATTGAATTCATCTTTAGTCAATATGGTTTGATATTTTTTGCTAGTTGGATTCTTTGATTGTTGTTCACGTAAAAGTTCAGCTAACCATTTCTTAAATTCTAATCGTTTCAACAATTCAATAAGTTTTGTTTTATTAGCAACGCCTTTTTTTAAATCTTTAGGTTTAAGGTCTAATTTAATATTTAATTTTAAAGTGACTAATTGTTTAGATATAGGTAATTGTTGCAAACTATTTCTTAAATTTTCTCCGATTGCGCCTTTAATTTCAGCAGCGTGATTAATAATTTCTTCTAATGATCCGTAGTCAGTTAACCACTTAGCAGCGGTTTTAGGTCCGACTTTTGTTACTCCGGGAATATTGTCTGAGGTGTCACCAACGAGAGCCAAATAATCAATAATCTTTTCAGGTGATACACCGAATTTTTCTTTGACTCCTTTAGCATCTAACAATTCATTACTCATAGTATTAAT
>CAYFQQ010000145.1:0-2180 GCA_964345265.1 uncultured Coxiellaceae bacterium | reverse complement strand
GGAATGACGGAACATTTATTCAACAACGCCCGCATCATTTTTACTAGCAACATCCCAAAAACAATTATATCTTTTCTCACTCTCACCGAATTTATTGATAATCTGTAAGCAGTCATTTTTTAGTTTATCAAATAGCATAGAAACACTAAAACAACCCCTCAATTTTTCCTGTCTCAAGATTTAGATCCACATCGTAAAAAGCAGGCCTAGTAGGCAGTCCTGGCATAGTCATCATTTCTCCTAATAGCGGGTATAAAAAACCAGCTCCTACACTAGCTCTGATTTCTCTAACAGGAATATTAAATCCCTTGGGTTCACCTTTTAAAGCTGGATCATGGCTAAGGCTTAACTGTGTTTTTGCCATGCAAATAGGCAGTTTATCAAAACCGGCTTCGGTATAGAGCTTAATCTGTTGCTCTGCTTGTGGCGAATATTCAACGCCGTCTGCACCATAGATTTTCTCAGCTATGGTTTCGATTTTTTCCTTAATGCTCATATCTAAAGGATACAGATAATTAAAGTTACTGGGTTTCTCACAAGCTTCTATAACAGCTTTAGCAAGCTCAACTGCACCAGCTCCACCTTCAGCCCAATGATTTGACATCACAGCATCCTCAGCACCAGCTTGTTTAGCTATTTTACGTACCAGCTCAATTTCAGCATCAGTATCTGAAGTAAAGCGATTAACAGCAACCACAACGGGAACACCGAAACTAGTTGCATTCTTAATATGCTTCACCATATTGCAACATCCTTTTTCTAGCAGCTCTAAGTTTTCCTCTGTATATTCTGGAGCAAGTGGCTGTCCCGCTACAACTTTAGGTCCACCACCGTGCATTTTTAACGCCCGAATAGTTGCAACAAGTACTACTGCATTTGGTACCAAATTGCTATAACGACATTTAATATCAAAGAATTTTTCCATACCTATATCAGCACCAAAACCTGATTCAGTTATCACATAACCATCAGAACCAACTAATTTAAGAGCAATCTGATCAGCAATAATAGAGGAATTGCCATGAGCAATATTAGCAAATGGGCCTGCATGGACAAAGGCTGGTGTGCCTTCTAGAGTCTGCATCAAATTAGGTTTAATCGCGTCTTTCATCAAAACAGTTAGAGCACCGCCAACACCAAGATCATCAGCAGTAATTGGCTCACCTGCTTTGTTAGTACCGATTACCATGCGGCCAAAACGCTCACGCATATCCTTCAGATCTGTTGTTAATGCTAAAATAGCCATAATTTCACTAGCAGGAGTGATATCAAAACCTGTTTTGCGCGGATGATTTTCCTTCGGTCCTTCACCAATAGTAATACCGCGTAAATGACGATCGTTAGTATCTGTTATACGACGCCACGTTATGCTATCCGGATCAATATTTAAACGTACAAAACAAGAACGTTCCTCATTAATCAATTCATTAGGATCAGTTTTATTAATGCCTAATTTCTCAAGCCGTTTCAACATAACTTTCGAAAATTTGCGGCTGCCGTCTTTAGCAGGAGGACAAAGACGATCAAATAACTTCTCATCAGATTGATTGCCCTCATGTAACATGCGAGTATCAATAGCCGCTGCTAATAAATTATTAGCAGCGGTAACAGCATGCATATCACCAGTTAAGTGTAGGTTGAATTCTTCCATAGGAATGACTTGACTGTAGCCACCGCCTGCAGCACCGCCTTTAATACCAAAAGTCGGGCCTAAACTTGGTTGACGAATGCAGGTCATTACTTTTTTATTTAAATAAGCACCAAGAGCTTGGCTTAATCCTACTGTAGTAGTAGTTTTCCCTTCACCTAATGGAGTTGGGGTAATGGCAGTTACATCAACGTACTTTCCATTAGGAACATCTTTAAGTCGATTACGTACAGAAAGATGAACTTTCGCTTTATCTGTGCCGTATAAATCTAATTCCTCAGGTAATATCCCAACTTCTGCAGCGACCTTACTAATCGGTATCGGTTCCACTGATTGTGCAATTTCGATATCGCTAGGAACTGGAGTTTTAGGTTTAATTTTTCGTGTAATCATTCTCATCTCCTCTTATTTTATTAATGTAACTTAGTCATATTCGACTAAAAAGTTCTTTTCTGTGGACACATAATTTAAAATTGTGGGTATTTTATACTTGCTGAAAAATAACGTCTAGAGAAAAATAAATCAAAAAGTA
>CAYFQQ010000144.1:0-1978 GCA_964345265.1 uncultured Coxiellaceae bacterium | reverse complement strand
AATTGCCATTGATATGAGATTCCCGCTTTCGCGGGAATGACGATCGTTATTAAGCTATTTATTCAACAACGCCATTTGAGATTCCCGCTTGCGCGGGAATGACGGGACATTTATTCAACAACGCCGTATGTAACAGTTTTTTCAATTTTAATACAGCTGGTTTTCCCCAATATCATCTCGATAGCATTCAGAAACGTCCAGTATTTTGTGGCACGCTAGTATTATTTTACAGTAAAATCTCTATCCCTCAACAAGCACTTAGTAATTCTATTAATCGATGCAGATACTCCAGAAGAGCCAATTTGAGTGAGTTAAAAGAATCTTATAATGACTTGAAAATTTTGATTTAGACCAAATATATACTGTAATGACATTAAAATTAATTAGTGTTACTTTGAGAAAGTAAAATATGCGATTTGATAAATTAACCAGCAACTTTCAAACTGCCATAGCTGATGCACAGTCATTGGCTGTCGGGCATGATAATCCGTTTATTGAACCGGTGCATTTAATGATCACCCTGCTTGAGCAGGAAAATGGTACAGCTTACCATTTATTAACCAAAGCAGGTGTTAATATTGCGACTCTTCGAACTGAACTTTCAAAAGGACTTAACACTCTCCCTCAAATAGAAGGCACTCAGGGAGAAATTCATATTTCAAACGATCTCAATAAATTACTAAACATTACTGATAAGCTTGCGCAACAACGTAAAGACCAATTTATTTCTAGTGAATTATTTATTTTAGCTGCCATAGAAGATAAAGGTGAATTAGGCCGCGCGTTAAAAAAAGCAGGAGCCATGAAAGCAACCATTGAACAAGCAGTAAACGATATCCGTGAAGGGCAAAGTGTTTCCGATCAGTATTCCGAAGAACAGCGTGGTGCACTCGAAAAATACACTATTGATATTACAAAAAGAGCAGAGCAGGGAAAACTTGATCCAGTAATAGGACGTGATGATGAAATTCGTCGTACTATCCAAGTATTACAACGAAGAACTAAAAATAATCCAGTATTAATCGGTGAACCAGGTGTTGGTAAAACTGCTATCGTCGAAGGTTTAGCACAGCGGATTATAAATCGCGAAGTACCAGAAGGACTACGTCATAAAAAATTGCTAGCTTTAGATATGGGAGCATTAATTGCTGGAACAAAGTTTCGTGGAGAATTTGAAGAACGCCTTAAAAATGTTTTGAAAGACCTGGCAAAACAAGAAGGACAAATAATTCTGTTCGTAGATGAGTTACATACTATGGTTGGCGCTGGAAAAGCTGAAGGATCCATGGACGCAAGCAATATGCTAAAACCAGCTTTAGCTCGCGGCGAATTACATTGTATTGGCGCTACAACGTTGAACGAATACCGAAAATATATTGAAAAAGATGCGGCTCTAGAGCGCAGATTCCAGAAAATACTAATCAACGAACCTGATGTTGAAGATACTATCGCTATTTTACGAGGCCTAAAAGGACGTTACGAGTTACATCACGGCGTTACCATCACCGACCCGGCAATAGTTGCAGCAGCAACTCTATCACAACGCTATATTACTGATCGGCAACTTCCCGACAAAGCTATCGATTTGATTGATGAGGCAGCCAGTAAAATTCGTATCGAAACTGACTCGAAGCCAGAAGATATGGATAAACTGGAACGACGCATAATTCAATTAAAAATTGAACGGGAAGCATTAAAAAAAGAAACCGATGAAGTTTCCAAGAAACGTTTAGCAGATTTACAAACTCAAATTAAACAATTAGAAAAAGAATACTCAGATCTTGAAGAAGTTTGGAAAGCTGAAAAAGCTGCTATGCAAAGCACGCAACGCATTAAAGAAAAGTTAGACCAAGCTCGCCTGGAATTAGAAACAGCACAACGTGCATCAGATCTCACCAAAATGTCAGAATTACAATATGGCCGGATTCCAGAATTAGAGAAACAATTACAAGCAGCAACTCAAGTGGGGCAAAAAGAA
>CAYFQQ010000143.1:0-1794 GCA_964345265.1 uncultured Coxiellaceae bacterium | reverse complement strand
CCTTGTAAATCGGTTGCGTATTTCAACTGCTTGATTTGTGTTAGCCCACTTTGGGCTTCAGTAGATAATTTCTCTAGTTTGGATGCCCGCTTAAATTCTAATATAGTACCAACATTATATTTAGGATGCTGCAAATCCTTAGGCTCCAATACCAAATCATAACGTCCTAATCCGCTTTCTCGATTGGAATATAAGTACGTAGCGTGATGTATCCTGCTTAACCCAACAATACCTACCATAAAACCATGGTAAAAAGCTTCAATATAATCGTCACGCACATCGTGCATACTCATGGTTTGTAAATAAAATTTCTCTAATCCTTCTCCAAATTTTTTTGCTTGTCCTGTAAGTAAATATTCAATCAATGAGGATTGCCCTGCATCTTCTAAAGTCTGTTCTAACCACTCAGCAAAAATTCTTGTATACACATAACTTACCTCTCTATTTGGGATTTTTAGGTGACATAAAATTCCCCCTTCTGTATAAATAGTCTGAATAGATTTCAAATATCCCGCTGATAACAAAAGCGTCCATAGGTGCTCACTTGGGCGCAAATCTTCATCGAAACGTAAAGCATTATAAATAGTTACCTCAATGGATTGATTGCTTACTAAAGTAGCTATATCTCGGCGTATATTTGCTGGAGATTTCAGCAAGAGCTCTTTTATTAGTTTATCATCACTTGTATTTGCCCAATGTGCACTAAAGTCAAAATTTTGAGAAACACATTCCATTACAGACCAAGGATTATAAATAATAGTATTCCCAAATTGATATCCATCATACCAATTTTTAAGTTCCTCAAGTTTATCTGCTCTGCCTACATCTGAAAGAAGGTTACTTACTTCTGCTTTTGTAAATCCGAAATATTCAGAAAACTCATGATTTAGAACAGTTCTCGATCGTACATTATTCGCACCTGAAAATATTCCTGCTCCCGATACGCGTAATATCCCTGTTAATATCGCCCTCTCTAACGAATTATTTCCTTTTAATACTCCTCCTATTAATGTTCTCATAATAGGTAATAATTGAGCATAATATTTGTTAAATATTGCTGCTTGAGATGGTGCATCGTATTCATCTATCAAGACAATTACTTTTTGATTGTAGTGCATGTGCAAATATTGTGTTAGCTTTTTAATAGCATTGTTATAGTTAACATCAGTGGCTTCCTGATTTATAATCTGTTCACAAAGCATCTTTTCATCTTTTGGCAATCGATTGCTATCCAGCAAATAACGATGATTTTTATACAAATCTACAATCGAAAGTTTTATATGTTCATAACATTCTTCAAATGTATTAAAAGCACACTCTTTAAATGTTAAAAAAACAACAGGATATTTACCTTGATAATTCATACATGTTTCTGTTTGATATCCGTTCTCAATGGTAGCACTAGCTATTTTTAGTCCAGTAAATAGGTTTTCATTTTGAGTAGCTCCACGGATATCAAAAAAATAACTTAACATTGACATGTTCATCGTCTTACCAAAACGCCGCGGCCTTGTAAGTAACAAAACCTTTGCGTCACTACCAAGCACATCTCGAATTAATAAAGATTTATCCGCAAAATAATAATGCCAACTACCATCCTCATGTTTCTGCACCAATTCTGCAAAATTATCAAAACCGATAGGAAAATGTTTCATAATTTAATTCTCTTTAATTTTCTATGAACCTCCACGGGCTTACGCCCGTGGTATCACGTCGACCTAAAGGTCGAGTACAAGCTGCGCTTGCCCTGAATCTTCCTGTCCTTGATATTGTACGTATTTCTGGATGATTTGT
>CAYFQQ010000142.1:0-6470 GCA_964345265.1 uncultured Coxiellaceae bacterium | reverse complement strand
GATGCTGTCATTCTCGCGAATGCGAGAATCCATTTAATTTGGGGCTCTTTGGATACCCGCCTTCGCGGGTATGACGTGAAATAGCACTTAAAATTGGTCAAAATTAGAATTGCTGTATTATAGCTTAGAATTTGCATTGGTTTATTGAGTTAGTTAATTACATGAGTTTACTGTAAGTCCGGTGTTGCCCGTGAGGAGAGTCCAAATTAAGTATACAAAGAATTTCATTGAAATTATCTTTGCTTAGTCTTAGATGAGAATTTTTAAAAAACATGCATGTAGGACTTTGTTGAATTTCGCAAGCGTGAATTCTTCGTAGTAACCGTGAGCATTCGTTTGGGGCCGTATTTACTAAAGGTATTAACAGTTCAGTAAATGCATTAAGATCCATAGCATCCGGATCCCGTGTTTCGATCAGGATGTAGAAGTTAGTCTTTCGAAATATATTAAGAGGATTTTTAAACCCTGGTTTATGTTTAGAAATAGCTTGGTTATCTGAAACGTTCATGCAATTTTTGCATATTTGGTCGAGCTTAGCTTGAGCAGGAGTATATCCTTGTTCTGCCGCTTTTATGAACAAGAGGATAGCCTGCTGTTCATTTTTTTTAACTACCTTGCCTTGTTCAACCATCAAGCCTAATCTGTATTGAGCAGGGGCATATCCTTGTTTTGCCATCGAGTCGAGTCTGCTTTGAGCAGGAGTATGTCCTTGTTTTGCCGCTTGTGTGTATAATTTAACTGCTTCTTCAACATCCTTCTTTCTAACTACTTCTTCATACATCAAACCGAGCCTGTATTGAGCAGGGGCATATCCTTGTTTTGCCGCTCGTGTTAAATAATCTCTTGTCATTGCTTGATTCACTAACTTTTCGTTAGAATTTTGTTTTGCATATGATCGTTTTGCATATGATGAGGCGAGGCTATATAAAACGAGTTTATTTAAAGGGTTTATTTTACTTGCCTTATCAAAAAGTAAAAACGCATGAATAGTGTTTTTTGGTCTACCCATTCCAGTTAAATGCTGAAAAGCTAATAAAATTAGTTGTTCTTCTTCTAGCTTATTTTTATAATCAGACATAAATGGATCTCTATCTTGTTCATTTTGCTGGTTGTCTTGGTATAAACAAAGTTTTTGTTCCGCAGGCTCGTATCCCTCTTCAAAAGCATTTATGTAATGTTGAATGGCTTCTTCATAGTTTTCTTGACGTTCGAAATCCATGCCGAGGTCATAATTACGTTTTCCTGATGAATACTCAGGTTCTAGTTTTCTACCCATCATAAAATTTTTCCTTCGTAGATTTTAACTTTAGTAAAAAAGTTTCCACAAATCGTTTATCTAATTTAGCATTAACAGGAACACACCAGTGTTTGTGATTTGCAAATCGCATACATTTTACTGCGTCTTTTTCAGTCATTAGGACCAATAACCCATCATTGAAAAATAAATCCTGAGTTCGGAAAGTATAGTGATCTGGAAAAGGATGTTCAATAACTTTGATGTTATTATTATCCAACATCTTAAAAAATCTTTGTGGATTGCTAATACCTGCTATAGCATGGACTGTTTTACCTTTAAAGTCGAATAGTATTTTAGTTAAATTAGGATTAGCTATATTATAAAGTCTATTAAGCATTAATTGCATTGTTTTGCCATTTTCCACGATAAAATCAATTTCTTGTAATCGTTTTATGGGCTCGCGCAATGGTCCTGCAGGTAAACAAAACCCATTACCGAATTTTCTTACGGCATCTATAACTGCAATTTCTATGTCACGGCCTAAAGCATAATGCTGTAAGCCGTCATCGCTAATTACAATATCACAATTGCTAATTTCTAATAATTTTTGTACTGCTTTCACTCTATTTGGAGCTACAACCACAGGACATTGAGTACGTCTCCTGATTAATAAAGCTTCGTCCCCTACACAAGCAACATTACTGTCGTTGTTAACTTCGCATGGATAAATGGCATTGTGCCCCTGATAGCCTCGACTAACAATGCCTGGTTTAAATCCATGATTATGTAAGAATTCAGTCAGCCAAATTACCAAAGGCGTTTTTCCAGTACCACCTACCGTAAGGTTACCTACAATGATTATTGGTATATCAAATTTAGTCACTTTCTTTATATTATATTTGTAAAGCAGAAATCTAGCAGCAACGACTAAGCGATATATACCAGCAAATGGAGCTAATAGGTAGCAAAAAATGCTAGGTTTATACCAATAATTAGGAGCATTGAGTTTCATTTGCTAAATTGCATTTTGTATAGTTTAGAGTAGTAACCATCAACTTCGATTAATTCTTTATGAGTGCCCTGTTCTACAATCCTTCCGTGGTCAAGAACAATAATATTATCTGCCTTTTCTACAGTAGATAAACGATGTGCTATGACCAGTGTGGTGCGTTTGCTCATTAGCTTTTCTAATGCAGATTTTAAGTAATGTTCTGATTCAGTGTCTAAAGAAGATGTGGCTTCGTCTAAAATTAAAATAGGTGCATCCTTCAAAATAGCTCTAGCAATAGCAATTCTTTGCCGTTGTCCGCCAGAAAGTAACAAACCGCCCTCGCCTATTATAGAATCGAGTTTATTAGGTAATTTATCAGCAAATTCCATAACATATGCAGCTTCTGCTGCTTTAATCAAGTCTTTGTCCGTTACATTAGGTCTTCCATAACTAATGTTACGGACTATAGTATCGTTAAATAAAACTATATGTTGTGATACGAATGAAAACTGATGGCGTAAGTCTGGTAAACGGTAATCATGAATATTTATTCCATCAATTAAAATTTCTCCAGAAGCAACATCATAGAATCTTGGTAACAGATCCACTAAAGTTGATTTACCAGCCCCTGAATGTCCTACTAGCGCAATTATCTGTCCTGGTTCAGCATCCAAACTAATATCATTTAATACAGGATTTTGTTCAGCACTGGGATAAACGAAAACTATATTCTTATATTCTATTTTGCCTTTAGCACGTTCTAGTGATTTTGTTCCGAGGTCGTTTTCTACCGGTTCATTCAATAAAGCAAAGACACTATCTGCACCAGCAATACCTTTTTGCATAGTAGAACTTATTTTGGTTAAACGTCGTATTGGAGTAAGTAGGGCTAAAACTGCTGTACTAAAAGCTCCAAATCCTCCAGGTGAAATATGTAAATGATTCATAGCTATTAGATAAATTATTATAGCTAAAGGTATAGCTAGAAAAATTTGAATTGCGGATGTGCCAAGAGAATTGGTTACAACTACTTTTAGCTCTTTGAGGCGATTGTTATTCGTTGCTTTATTGAATTTTTGTTTTTCATAATTTTCACCGCTAAAAGTTCGAATCACTTTGTAACCGCTAATACTTTCTCTTGCTATATGAGCAACATCGGCTATAGAGTTCTGTACAGCAACGCTCAGTTTACGTTGCCTTTTAACCATAGCATTAGTAATTCCTGCAACAATAGGAGCAAATATCATAAAAAATAAAGTCAAATGCCAACTGATTACAAACATCACTACGATCATGCCAATGCCAAGAAAGCTTTGTTGTATAATAGTTAACACAGCGTCTGTACACGCTGCAGCAAGTTGATCAACGTTATAAATAAGTAAAGAAAGTAATTTCCCAGAAGACTGTCGATCGTAAAAGCTAGCCGGTAAGGATAGTAAATGAGCAAAAATCTTTTGCCGAAAATCCATTACCACACCACGTCCAACATAGCTCATACAGTAATTTGATGCAAAATTTGTTACTCCGCGTACTACAAAGATCGTTACTAAAAAAAGTGCTAATATAAGTAAGAACTTTGCATCATGATTCACTAATCCTTTATCAACAGCGGGTTTCACTGTCCAAACGATAGCCGCTTGAGTTGATGAAGCAATTATAGTAGCTATTATGCCGGCAGCAAAAATATACCGGTAAGTTATCACAGACTTTAATAAACGAAGATATGTGGCTAAGTTGCCTTTAATGAAACTATGTTTTGCCATATTAATGAGCATTATAAAGAATTTAGTTACTATTCCAATAGTGGGTGAATAACTTTCGATATTCAAGAGGCAGAGAAACTTTATCTTTATTATTGAACTTAAATGTAATAGCACCAGAATTAACAGTGTCAAAGAGACCAGCGTTAGCTTTTTTATATCTAATTAAAACCTTTTTATTAGGAAAAGCAAAGCGATTTAGATAACCCACTGGAAACAACACATATTTAGGTCTAACTGTATTTATAAAGGACCTAGTAGAAGAAGAATTACTTCCGTGATGGGGTGCCACTAAGATAGTAGATTTTAAATCCATGCGGTTATTTTTCACTAAAATGTGTTCAGTTAATGCTTCGATATCGCCGGTAAGTAAAATACTGTTGTTACCGTCGGTTACTCTTAATACACATGAAGCGTCGTTATCCTTGAGATTCGAATTTCGATTCGGACTTAGAAAACTAAAAGTAAACCCATCCCACTGCCAATGTTCTCCTGCCCAACAATGTTCAGTATGGTAATTAGGAAACCGTTGTGGAACACTGGTCATGATTTTTTTAACGTTTAACATAGCCAATACAGATTCAGCACCACCAATGTGATCATTATCTCCATGGCTGATTACCATCATATCTACATTGTTTACATCAAAACTACGTAAGAAAGGTACCACCACTGCACTACCGGTATCGAAACTATCGCTGTATTTTGGTCCTGTATCATAGATTAGAACATGATGCTGAGTGCGTACTATAGAGGCGAGACCTTGTCCAACGTCTAATAAGGTAAACCATACCTCTCCACTTTTAGGACCAACTGGTTTATAAAAAATTAATGGCAAAATCCAAATAATGCCTAACCAACGTGTCGAAGCTCCTTTTGGCGCTAATAAGATCAATACCCCAATTATTGTCGTAACCAGAATCCAATCATTAACTATAGCGTGATGCCAAATTACCCAATGCTGTGCGGACAACCATTTAAGGTATAACCACAACAATGACATTATTTTTGCAGCAAATAACAGCATCCATGTGCCAATATGAGTGGAAATAGTCCAGATTAAACAACCTGATAAACTTAATGGCACTACTACAAATCCTACTACTGGAATAGCTATAAGATTGGCTATAAAAGAAACTAAAGAAAATTGTTGAAATAATAATAGACATAATGGCATTAAACCGAGCACGACTACTAGTTGTGCCCGCCCCCATTTCCACCATATCCCTGTAACTCCCAAACGGCCACTAAAAGTGTAAATAAGCACGGCAACCGCCGCAAAAGATAACCAAAATCCCGCTGACAACGTTGATAGCGGATTAATAATCGATACTATTAACAATGCAATTAAAAGAGCACTCCATGGTCTGATATTGCGTTTGAATATTGAGACCGAAGTAAACACTGCGATCATGACTAAGGCCCGTTGGGTGGGAACAGAAAAACCTGCTATTGTGCTATAGATTAGGGCACCAATTAAAGAACCAATTGCAGCAGCCGATTGAGCTGGCAGTCGTAACGATAAATATCGAACGCAGCGCCAAATAAAGTTCAAAAACAAAAAGATAAATCCAGAAATTAAACCTATATGCAAACCCGAGATAGCCACTAAATGACTGGTTCCTGTATTACGAAATACTTGCCATTGGTTAGCTAAAATACCATTACGTGAACCGACGACAAGCGCAGCAATCACACCTTGTACCTGGCTATCATGTAATGCTTGGTAAATCCCCTGTTCTAGATATTGCCGAAACCGATCAATTGGGTAATTATACCAGTGTGAACTCAATCGATGATTCAAAGTACTAGATTTGACATAGCCTGTGGCACGGATTTTATTCTGAAATAAGTATTTCTCATAATCGAATCCGCCTGGATCCATTGAACCATGGGGTCGTTTGAGTTTTACCAACAATTGCCACTTATCTCCTACTCTAAGTTCTGGATAATCGTTATACCAATTAAGTTGAAGTTTTGTTCTTAGTGATTTGTTTTCTATATTGTTTATAGCAAATATAAATTTTTCTCGATGTTCTTCTATTTGTGGCAAGGAACTGATATATCCGATTATCGTTATATATTTTCCTTCTAATGATTTTGGTAAAGACTGATCTAAAATTCGGTGTGCATAAAACAAACACCAAGTAAATCCTAATAGGAAAACAAATATAATTCTTAAGTATTTGAAAAATAAAGAGCAAATAAACACGATCATTAATAAAAGTAATACCCAATATAAATTAGGCAACTGCTTGAAAAACTGCAAAAAAGTTGTGCTAATAAAAAAAATCAATATATAAAAATTCATTAACTAAAAATAAAATTACCGTAAAAAAATTTCAATACAGTAGAGATTTCTGGCAGCAATTCTAATTTTGTTAATTAAATCTACTTCATTGGCATTTAAATTTTGTCATCCCGTCATGGATTGACGGGATCCAGGCTACAGGGATGTAAAAAGATCATATTTGTTTGGTAA
>CAYFQQ010000141.1:0-7182 GCA_964345265.1 uncultured Coxiellaceae bacterium | reverse complement strand
ACAGAACTATGGATGTCACAATTTTGACCAATAACAGCTGTCTTATGAATACCAGGTTTACTCTTTGATTCTTCGATGAAAAGATTAGTTAATTTAGCATAACTTAAATAAGGATCTGCCACTAATAAAGCGTTTCCAGAATAACGTTCGGCATCTTTAGATGACAAAATAACCGCAGCGGCCCTAGTTATCGATAAATATTTACTAGTATCCGACGTAAAACCTGGTATTTTCGCACAAAAACTAATCTGGTCTTGCTTGGCTTTATCAAGCGAGGCGATACCCTTAATAATGCATTTAGCATCACCTCGCAATTGTGCATGTAAAAACTCAGCTATTTCAGCTAAGGTATATTCTTGCATAAATAGATTGATAATTACTTAAGTTCTTTAATCACTTGATCAGTAATATCCATATTCGCATCATTATAGGCAACATTAGCCTTAGTTAATACAACATTCAATTTTTGATCTGCAGCAATTCCATCAACAACTCTTTCAATATCTCCTAATATCGATTGCATAGCTTTTTTCTGTGCCTCCATTAATTTTTGCTGAAAATTTATTTGTAAATTATGCAATTTTTCCTGTTTAGCAAGAATTGCTTTCTGCATAGTTTTTTTATCCTTGTCTTTCATAACATCGTGTTCGCGATTAAATTTATCAAAATCTGTCTTAAGTTGCTTCTGCAACATCGTTATTTGCTTTTGCTGTGGAGCAAATTCTCTTTTTAATTGAGCCTGCACCTTTTTAACCTGAGGAATACTCTGCAAGGTCTTCTGTACATCAAGCACTCCAATCTTTAAATCAGCAGCAAATACGATACTGAAGCTAAACAATAAAATAGTTGATAAAATCAACAGTAACATTTTTTTCATAGAATTCTCCTCTTAAAATAATTAAAACATAAAAAAATTTCGGTTAAAAACTAACACCAATTTGAAATTGAAAAGGTTCTGTTTCATCACCTGGTTTCTCACGAATTGGGAAAGCTAAACTAAATATTAACGGTGCTATCGGAGTATACCATTCAATTTGTACACCAGTTGAATAACGTAAATCACTTAAACTCAATCTCCTATTATAAACATTACCTGCATCTAAAAATAAACTAGGCCGGACACTCGGCGTAGGACTTGGGACAATAAGTCCTAAACTACCATACACAGAAACATTACCACCTATAGCATTACCACTAGAATCTCGAGGCCCTAAAGTGTTTGCGCTAAAACCGCGTACCGAACCTATACCACCTGCAAAATAATTTTCAAAAAACGGTAGTTGTTTCATTATACCATAACCGTCGCCATATCCTAAATAGCCGTGCACATCCACAATAAAACGTTTAGTGATTGAACGATACCATGTTGCATCATAACTTGCTTTATAATACTCTAATTTGTGTTTTAAAATTGGCAGCCCACCTTCTAAACCTAACGACTGCCTAAAACCTTTGGTCGGAAAAGGAAATCTGTCCAAACTACTATATTGCCAGCCACCACTAATTTTAATATCATCAAAATTCTTGCCATATTGACGAATAAAATCTCTTATTTCTTTAGCAGAACTCATAGAAGCCCGTAATCTAGTATGCTCAAAACCATAACCAAAATTTAAACGGCTGTATTCAGATATAGGAATTCCATAAGTTGCCGATCCGCCAAATACGTCAGTAGCATAATCACTTACATACTTAAGTTTTCGAGGATTGGTATTTTGATAATATAAATCAAGTCCAAAACTAACATGATTTTTAGTGTAATACGGATCATAATAGTGGAAACTATAAACATTATTATACTGGCTGTTATTAAACTGTACACCTACACCTTTACCAGTACCCATAAAGTTTCGCTCGTTAACTGAAGCACCGTATATAAAACCATCCATATCAGAATAACCAAATTGGAGACTCGCCGCCGCTGATGAAGTTTCTTTAAGATGAGTTTGTAAATCTACCTGATCAGGGTGACTCGAAACTGGCTTTAATTGTGGCTCTATGTTCTGTAGATAACCTAAATTAGCTAAATTTCGCTTTGATTCTTCAACGTCTGATAACGAATAAAGCGCACCTTCCATCTGGCGCATTTCCCTGCGTAAAACATAGTCAGCTGTTTTGGTATTTCCTACAAAACTAATCCTTCGAACATAAACCCGCTGCTTAGGATCAACTATAAAATTGATCAACACTTGGTGCTTAGTATGATCCACTTTTGGCTGTGGATTAACATTTGCAAAAGCATAGCCAAAATCACCTAAAAACTCAGTGATTCGAGTATCAATGTCAACTACCTTCTTACGCGAAAACACATCTCCTCTATGAATATCTATTAATTTTTGTACTTGCGCATCTTTGCCTAACAAATTACCTGATAATTTAATACTACTAACTGTATAAACTGGACCTTCAATTACATGGATAATAATATAAACATGTTGTTTATCAGGAGTAATCGAAACCTGAGTAGAATCAATTTTAAACTGTAAATAACCTCTATCTAAATAAAAGGAACGTAATTTTTCTAAATCAGCATCTAGCTTTTCTTTTGAGTACTGACCAGCATGAGTAAAAAAACTCCACAAATTTGGGGTGCTCAAAGTAAATTCTTTTAATAGCTGATGATCAGAAAATTCATGGTTGCCAATAATTTTAATCTCTTTTATTTTTGCAACTGGTCTTTCAAAGATATTAATGTTTACAGATACACGATTACGCGGCAGTGAAGTTATTTTGGTATCAACTCGAGCATTGTAATGACCTAAATTATAATATTCTTGTAGTAAAGCCTGTTTAACACCAACTAAGACAGAACGATCAAATACTTCACCTTCAGCAAATCCTTGCTGTCTTAAAGCGTCAAGTAGTTTATTAGTCTTGATTTTTTTATTACCAGAAATATGTAACATACCAATAGTTGGATTTTCGACTACTTTAACTATTAACTCACTGTTTTTACGGAATAAACTAATGTTACTAAAAAAGCCGGTCTTATATAAAGTTTCGATAATCTTAGAAGTTTCGGAATAATCTAATCGATCACCTTTTTTAATCGGCATATAGCTTAAAAAAGTTCCAAGACTAACCCGCTGCAATCCTTCTACATGTATTTTCTTGACAATAAAACTTGAAGCAGCCCACGTAGAAGTGAAACAATATAATAGAACTACGAAAAATATTAGCCGTTTAATAAAAGTCATAATAATCCAGTATACATTAATTTACAAACAATAATAAACCCAAAGTAAACACCGGAACAGCTGCTGTTAAACTATCGATCCGATCCAAAATACCACCATGACCTGGTATCCATCGACCACTATCTTTTACTCGTGCTTGTCGTTTCATAATACTTTCAAATAAATCACCAAGTACAGAAAATAATACTACCAATATAACCAAAATTGTCCACGGCAGCAATTTGCCAAACTTAATTTCTGCAAATATAGCAAAAACCGCAGCAACTATTAACGCTGACACTATTCCTCCACATAATCCTTCAATAGTTTTTCCTGGGCTTATTTTAGGTGCTAATTTATGTTTACCCCATAACATGCCAAAAAAATAAGCCCCGGTATCTGCGGCCCAAATTAAGCAGAGAATAAATAAAACTTTTACCGATGATATTTTGTGCAGTGTATTTAAACCTATCAAAAAAGGAATAAATACAAAAAAACTAAGTAAACAACTAGACCATCCTCGAAAAAGCTTCTTATTAACATTCGGATAACATAAAATTAAACAAAATACCAACAGCCACCACGCCAAACTAATCCATAAAGTGACTTTTACTAATAAAAGTTGCACCGTAGAAAAGCCCCACCATAATAATCCTATATATAAAATACGCTGCCAGATTTCAGACAAACCAGCTAGCAATGACCACTCCCAAGCAGCTAAACTTAAAATAATTGCTACAGCAAGCAAAAACAAAGGGCTTGGTAAACAAAAAACACTTAGAATAATTATTGGAATTAAAACACAAGCAGTAACTATTCGCTGTCGAAGTATTTTATAATTTACCAAAGCGTCTCTCTCGTCTTGTATAAGCTCTTAAAGCATCTTCTAAAGCATCTTTATGAAAATCAGGCCATAAGATATCTGTAAAATATAATTCTGTATACGCCAATTGCCACAACATAAAATTACTAATGCGTAATTCACCGCTGGTACGAATAAGCAAATCTGGTTCTGGCAAATCGTGCAAACAAAGTAAGGACTGAAAGTGTTCTTGAGTTATCTGTTCTGCTTTTAATTCCCCAGTTTCAACACTACGCGCTAGTTTTTTTACCGCCTGCAAAATATCCCAACGGCCACTATAGCTGATTCCGACATTCAATTTTAATCCGGTATTATTAGTGCTTAATTGTTGTGCTTCAATAATCTTATTCTGCAATTTTTTATCGAGTCGCTCACAATCACCTATGACACGCAACTGCATATTATACTTTTGGAGATCCTTAATGTTTCTTTGCAGAGCATCAAAAAATAACTTCATTAAATAATTAACTTCTTCAACTGGTCGATTCCAATTCTCTGTACCAAAAGCCCACATAGTTAAAACTTCTATGCCCTTCTCACTGCATGTTCTAATAATTTCCTGTGCGGCTTCTCCACCTGCTCTATGTCCTGAACTACGCGGTAAATCACGTTTTTTCGCCCAACGACCATTACCGTCCATAATAATGGCAATATGTCTTGGTAACTCATTCATTAGATCTCTAGTAATTCTTTTACTTTATCAGCTAAAATTCCATCTATTTCCTTAATAAAATCATCAGTCAGTTTTTGGATGTTTTCTTGAGCACGATGCTCTTCATCTTCACCAATCTGTTTTTCCTTATATAAATTTTTAATATTGTTATTAGCATCACGTCTAATATTACGAACCGCGATTCGAGCATTTTCTGCCTCTGTTTTGACCACTCGCACTAACTCTTTACGTCTTTCTTCAGTCAAAGGTGGTAAAGGAACCCGAATAACTGTACCCGCAGCACTTGGATTTAATCCCAAATCAGAGTTAATAATCGCTTTCTCTATAGGCTGTACCATAGTTTTATCCCAAGGCGTTACACTAAGTGTTCTTGGGTCAGTTACTACAATACTTGCAATTTGATTAAGTGGAGTAAGGTTTCCATAATAATCAACTTTGATATGTTCCAACAAACTGGGATGAGCTCGTCCGGTACGCAATTTACTCAATTCGCTTTTAAGTGCCTCTACCGCTTTAGCCATATGAGTTTTAGCGTTTCTATTGATTTCATCAAGCATATTAACCTCCATTCTTAACAAGTGTTCCCTCATCTTCACCTAGGACAATTCTAAGTAAAGCACCCTTTTTGTGTAAATTAAAAACCCTTAAAACCATATTATAATCGCGGCATTGAGAAAAAGCTGCTAAATCCATAACTGCTAATTCTTTTTCTAGTACTTCCCGGTAAGTTAAATGTTTATAACGTTTAGCTTTAGGATCAGAAGTAGGATCAGCAGAATAAATTCCATCTACATTAGTAGCCTTAAGCAAAATATCGGCTTCTACTTCTATACCCCGCAAACTCAATGCAGAATCAGTAGTAACTAATGGGTTACCAGTTCCAGCTGCAAAAATCACTACATTACCTGCTTCCAACTTACGAATCGCTCGACGTCTATCATAATGCTCTACGATACCACTCATCGGAATAGCAGACATAATTAATGCTGGCATATTATTGCGTTCAAAAATATCGCGCATAGCTAAGGCGTTTATTAATGTGGCAATAGTACCCATATTATCACCAGTAATCCGATCCAAACCGGCTTTAAAAAGAGCTTTGCCACGGAAAAAGTTACCCCCACCTATCACTACTCCAACTTGTACATCCAAACCTAAAACATCTGCTATTTCCCCTCCAATATATTCAATAACTTCTGGATCAATTCCAAATTTAGTTTTGCCCATTAAAGCTTCACCACTTAATTTTAGCAAAACACGTTTATATACAGGTTTTTTATTATCTGTCATTTAACTTTCCTTTTTACTTGTGTCATAACTTCTTTAGCAAAATCAGCTTTCTGCTTCTCAATACCTTCACCAACTTCAAAACGTGCAAAAGATAAGACTTTAGCGCCGAGTTTTTCTAGTAAATCCCCAATCGTTATAGTTGGATCTTTCACAAATGGCTGATTTACTAAGCTTACTTCATCGATAAATTTTTTGATTCTACCAGCTACCATTTTTTCGATAATCTCTTTAGGTTTACCACTCTGCGAAGCCTCTGCCCAATAAACTTCTTTCTCTTTATCTATTATCTCTGCCGACAAATCGTGAGGATTTATCACTTCTGGTTTGCTTGCTACGACATGCATAGCAATATCCTTAGCTAATTGCAAATCTTGCGTAGACAACTCTACTAGTGCTCCTATCCTACTTGCGTGACAATAATTACCAACAATTCCAATAGATTTCAAAACAACCATACGACGAATCTGGATATTCTCACCGATTTTGGCAATTAACGCCTCATATTCCTTGGAAATAGTTGGTAATGCCAATAAATCAGAAAGATCAGTTACCTCATTTTCTAAACCAAGGGTAACAACCTGGTCAACAAATGTTCTGAATTTCTCATCTCTAGAAGCAAAATCGGTTTCAGTATTTACCTCTATCATAATAGCTGTTTTATTGTCATCCGAAGCTTTAATTGCAATGATTCCTTCTGCCGCAATACGACCACCCTTTCTGGCAGCTTTAGCATGTCCTGCTTTACGCAGGACTTCAATAGCTATATCAATATCACCATTGGCCTCAAGTAATGCCTTCTTACATTCCATCATTCCTGCACCAGTTCGTCCTCTCAGTTCTTTTACTTGAGTTGCGGTGATATTCATTTTTTTTCCTTAACTGCGGTTTTTTTGCTTGCAGGAGTTTTCTTTGCCCATTTCTTTTTCTCAGCAATTTCTTGCTCTTTTTCTTTAGTAGCTTTAACAGTTTTAGTCTTTTTAGTTGCAGCTTCTTTAGTTTCTATCTTCTTCTCAGCCTCGACTGGTTGTTTTACCATTACCTTTTTCTTAACGGTAACTTTTTTCTTTTTTACTTCTTTTTCTTCGGCTTTTTCAGCTTTAGCTTCCTTTACTCTCCTCGCTTCTAATAAGGCAGCTCGTGCTTCGATAATGCTATCTGCAATATGTTTAGTGTAAAAACGT
>CAYFQQ010000140.1:0-4572 GCA_964345265.1 uncultured Coxiellaceae bacterium | reverse complement strand
GGGGCTCTTTGGATACCCGCCTTCGCGGGTATGACGTGAAATAGCACTTAAAATTGGTCAAAATTAGAATTGCTGAATACCGATGTTTAAATGTGACACTACAGGTAAAAGTACTAATTTATGATCAGTCAAAGTTACTAAAGACCAGTGAGTATGCACTGAGTGAGGGAATCTGTTAACATAGCTGATATTAGTCTTAGTAAAAGGATTAACGACTCATGCCTAAGAATACCGATATTATATTGACTCTTCAGGGTGTTAGTAAAATCTATCAGATGGGCGAAACTAGACTTTATGCCCTCAATAATGTCAATTTGGAAATTTACCGTGGTGAATTTTTGATCGTTCTGGGGCCAAGTGGGTCAGGAAAGACTACTTTGTTGAATATTTTAGGAGGCATTGATCATCCAACTACAGGAAGGATTTTGTTTGAAAACCAAGATATCGCAAAATTTTCAGATTATGCGTTAACTCTATATAGACGTAATCAGATAGGTTTTGTGTTTCAATATTATAATTTAATACCAACTTTAACTGCCTTAGAGAATGTAGAAGTCAGTGTTGAAATTGCTGCTAAGCCAATGGATCCTAGAAAAGCATTGGAGATAGTTGGGTTGCTCGATTACGCCAATCATTTCCCAGCTCAAATGAGCGGTGGGCAACAACAGCGAGTTGCTATTGCTCGTGCTTTAGCAAGTAGTCCCGAAATCCTGTTATGTGATGAGCCGACCGGTGCATTGGACAGTAAAATGGGTAGAACTATTTTGACTTTGTTGGTGGATCTTAATAAACGTTTAGAAAAGAATGTAGTGTTAATTACCCATAACCAAAATATTGCAAGACTTGGAAATCGTATTGTTAGGTTAAAAGACGGTAAAGTAGAAGAAGTAATAGTTCAGAAACCTGCAATGGTGGATGAAATCGAATGGTAAATAAAGCGCTCGCTCATAAATTATTACGAGATTTGTGGCAGCGTCGTGGGACATTATCTGCTTTGGTTTTGGTATTAGCAGTTGGAGTCGGCAATTATTTTGGTATGGCCGGTATCTATCGCGATTTAGATGGTGCACGGGATGATTATTATAGTCGCTATAATTTAGCGGACTTTACTATAGATATCAAACGGGCTCCGGAAACAGCTGTAGATGGGCTGGAAAATGTTCCCAATGTTTTGAGATTACGCAGCCGAATTAGTACCGATGTTATGGTTCGATTGCCTAGTGATGTTGACCGATTGATCCCAGGTATAGCTGTTTCGTTACCAGTACCAAGGCGGGATATTATTAATGATGTGAAGCTTATTAGTGGTACCTGGTTTAGTAGCTCATATGCAAAAGAAGTCATCCTCGAACAGCAATTTGCAAATGCTAGACATTTACAAGTAGGGGACCGAATTAAACTGCGCTTACCTGACCAAGAACATGAAGTATTGATAGTTGGTATTGCGGTTTCTCCAGAGTTCTCGGTTTTATTAGCGCCGGGAAGTATAGTTCCTGAACCGAAAAATTTTGCAGCTATGTTTCTGCCGCGGAAATTTATGCAGCAAGCTACCAATTTAAATAGCAGTTTTAATCAGCTTTTAGGTTTAACTTTAGATAATTCACCAACCGCGCTCAATAATACTATGACTTTATTATCTGACAAGTTAGATAATTATGGCGTTCAATTGCAGACGACTCAACAGAATCAAATCGCGATACAAGTTTTGC
Organism: uncultured Coxiellaceae bacterium; assembly: GCA_964345265.1. Classification (GTDB taxonomy): domain Bacteria; phylum Pseudomonadota; class Gammaproteobacteria; order UBA9339; family UBA9339; genus CAYFQQ01. The sequence continues at coordinate 2,863 of CAYFQQ010000140.1, read as the reverse complement.
ACGACGAATTAGTGAACTTAAGAAAATCGACTACTATTTTACCAACCATGTTTTTGATGGTCGCAGTTCTGATTCTGAACGTGATAATTGGCAGATTAGTAGTTCAACAGCGTGGTGTTATCGGTACCTTAAAAGCTTTGGGCTATAGTAATTTTGCTATTGCGCGTCATTATTTAAGTTACGGCTTAGTAATTGGCTTTTTAGGTGGCGTATTAGGGGATATTTTGGGCTATGCATTGCAGTATCTGATGATGATTGGATATCGAGCTTATTTTGTTATTCCTGATATGAAGACTCATATATATTTCGATATTATGATTTTCGGTATCATGATTAGCATTATTAGTGCTCTTTTAGGTGCGGTATTGGGAGCCTATAGAACTACAAAACTTATTCCCGCTGAAGCTATGCGTCCTCGGGTTCCAGAAAAAGGAGTTCATATTGTTTTAGAATATTTCACGAAATTTTGGCGCTATCTTTCTTTTCAAGGAAAAATGATTGCTCGTGCAATTTTTAGAAATCGATTTCGTAGTTTAGTGACTATTGCTGCAAGTATTATAGCAACAGCATTAGTATTTAGTGCCTTACAGTTTTTAGATGCTATTTATGAAATGGTCGACTCATCTTTTGAATTGGTACAACATCAGGATTACACTTTAGCTCTACGCGAACCGTTAGGCAACGATGTTCTTCGTACCGTAAAAATTTTGCCTGGTGTTAAAGAAATTGAAGGACAATTGTCTATTGCGTCTGAATTGAGAAATGGACCTTATATGAGGCGTATGGCAATAATGGGTTTGCCATCTAATGATCGATTATTTACTCCAGTTGACCAAGATCACCGACCGGTCAAAATTTCCAAATCTGGTTTAGTGATTAATCAAACTTTAGCTGATATATTGAATGTTCGAGTAGGAAATGTTATTAATTTACGTCCTCTTATTGGAAATCGTACTTCAACTAAAGTAACCATAAACAAGATCATTAGAACTTATTTAGGACTTTCTGCTTATGCTGATCAGGAATGGTTGAGTCGTTTGTTAGGCAATACTAATGTTAGTAACAGTATGTTATTTGAGTTATATAAAAATGCTGATGAAACGAAATTTATTAATGAAGTTAATAAATTTGCACCAATGATTAATTTGACTTCGCGTCTTAAAGAAAAGCAATCTTTGATTGACAATTTAGATCAATTTTTAGTTTTTACAGTAGTTATTTTGATAATTTTTGCAGGCATTATTGCTGTTGGTTCGGTTATTAATACCGCAATGATATCATTGAATGAGCGAGAGCGTGATGTAGCGTGTTTAAGAGAATTGGGCTATACAAGTCTGCAAACAGCAAAAATTTTCTTTGGTGAAAGCTTGATTTTAAATAGCATAGGAATATTTATAGGGCTATTTGTGGGCATATACTTTGCCTATTATATGAGTATGGCTTTTAGTACCGAAATATTTCGTATGCCGGTTATCATAAGGATAAGTCGATTGATAGAAAGTGCGTTAATAATGTTGGTTTTTGTGATAGTATCTCAGGTTATTATTTATTATATTATTAAAAAGCTCGATTGGTTTGCTGTTTTGAATGCCAGGGAGTGAGATGATAAGAAAATATGCTTTGTTACTCGGGCTGTTGGCTATTTATATAGTAAATGCCAGTGCTGCAGTAAAGATTATTCAGCCCTATAGAGGATCTATTCAGCAATCTTTTACTGAACTCGCCCGTACTCGTTTGGCTTATGTCTATCAGATTAATATGCCGTTATCGGGTAAATTAAAGCGTGTAACATTGCAAGAGGGGAATTCGGTAAAGCGAGGCCAAATTATTGCACAGTTAGAGCAGAAGCCTTTTGTACAAGAAGTAAATAAAGTACAAGGTGACTTAGAAACTTTTAAGAATTACTATAATTTGCAAGTTAAAACCTTACATAGACATGAAACTCTTGGTAAGAAGGGATTTATTGATCAACAAACCATCGATCAAGATCGTTCCTATAGGGATATGGCAGCTGCACAAATTGCAAAGAGTAAGGCTGCTTTAGTGGTGGCTAAATATAATTTAAAAGAATCAACTGTTTATTCTCCGATTAATGGAACCGTATTAAATCGCTATACAGAGGGGGGAACGTGGCTTCGTGAAGGGACTCAATTGTTGCAGATTGGCGATTTAAAAGACTTAGAAGTAATTTGTGATGTATTGACTCAAGATGCTCAATTGTTGAAGGTAGGGGATCCAGTTTTATTTAGTAGTATCGGTAGTCCTCTAATTTTGTATGGCAGAATAAGGCGTATCTATCCAGCAGGTTTTACCAAAAAGTCATCATTAGGAGTTGATGAACAGCGTGTTAATATTATCTCCACTATAGATAATCCAGAGACGGCTAATTTGGGTGTAGACTATAGACTACAGGCAAAATTTCTAGTGGGTTCTGAACAGAAAGATGCTCTTATTGTGCCTCGTTTTAGTGTGTTGCAAGATAATCAAGGTCGCTACTATGTATTTAAAGTTAGAGATAAGAGAGTTTATAAACAAATTATTCAAATCGGAATAAAGACTGATACTGAAATATCAGTTACCAAAGGCTTAACAATTAGTGACCAAATCGTTGCTCAACCCACAGCAGATATGCGCGATGGAATGAAGATTTAACTTTCCTGAGTGTATCGATTCGATGAAGGTGGTTTTATTCTATAGCATGAATATGGCGCCTTAGACTAGCTAAATCTCAAATTAGACAGCTGTGGCGTTGTTGAATAAATGTTCCGTCATTCCCGCGCAAGCGGGAATCTCAAATTAGTTATTGAATAATGTCGTAATATAAATCGCGCCATGAAAGATTCATTTTCTCAATTAATTGTAT
>CAYFQQ010000139.1:0-6894 GCA_964345265.1 uncultured Coxiellaceae bacterium | reverse complement strand
GTTTTGCAATTAATAAAATGAATCAACTTGGAATGCCTGCATATTAATTGCCATTGATATGAGATTCCCGCTTTCGCGGGAATGACGATCGTTATTAAGCTATTTATTCAACAACGCCGATGGGTACTATAGCTGCGATTAAAAAACAACTTGGGTTAAAATGAGGTGTAAACGATGGAAATTTTAAAATATCCAGTACAATTACATGAAGAAAAAGATGGTATTACGGTAACTTTTCCGGATATGCCATATGGTGCAACTTTCGGTAGTAATAAAGAAGAAGCTCTTTTAAACGCTGTTGATTGTTTGGAGGAAATTATTGCTTCTTTAATGAAGGATAAGAAAGATATACCACATCCAAGTGTAGCACATAGACGTTCTACAATAACATTATCACCAGGTTTTTCGGCTAAAGTTTTATTGTACAATGCACTTCGTGATCAACATATGACTAAGGCTGAACTTGCACGACGATTAAATTGGAAATTTCCTCAGGTAGATCGTTTGTTTGATACACATCATAGTTCTCAATTATCACAGTTAGTAGCAGCAGCTTCTGTATTGGGTAAAAGCTATGTGGTGGGGATGGAAGACGCGCGCCAGGCTTAAAACCGTTCTGTAGTACTGTGGCATGATCATCATCCTACATAAGTGTGAGACAGCTGTTAACCCATAAAATTTATGTTGCTTAACTATAGAATTTTGATATCCTTACAAACCCTTAGTGTGAATTGAGGTGTAAATTATGCATGCTATGGTTAATATAGCAATAAACGCAGTGCGTAGTGCCAGTAAAATTATCATGCGTTCTATAGAACGCTTAGAAAGTGGCCGTATTATCGGGGCAGATCGTAATGCTTTTGCTGCAGAAGTCGAAGAGTCAGCAGCACAAGAGATTATTAATGTAATCCACAAAGCATATCCAGAACATAACATCTTGAAAAGTGAACATGGACCTCATGAAAATGGTGATTATATTTGGATAATAGATGCTATAGATGGTATTATTAATTACGCTCATGCTTTTCCACACTTTTCTACTTCGATTGCGGTAAAGTATAAGGATAAAATACATCATGCCGTAATTTACGATCCGATTCGCCAAGATTTGTTTGCCGCCAGTCGTGGTGAAGGTGCTTATCTCAATGAGCGTCGTATTCGAGTTAGTCCACATAAGCATATTGAGGGAGCACTATTGGGCACAGGATTTCCCCATAAACAGATTCAGCATTTAAAGCCCTATTTAGATACGTTTACTAAACTCTTTCCGCAATTGGATGGCATACGTCGCAGCGGATCATCTGCACTTGATTTGGCGTATGTTGCAGCAGGTCGTCTGGAGGGGTTTTGGGAATTTAGTCTTAAAGAATGGAATATGGCAGCTGGTGTGCTTTTAGTTAAGGAGGCAGGTGGCTTAGTTAGCGATTTTCAAGGTGAAGAAAATTATCTAGAAAGTGGTAATTTAATAGCTGGGAATCCAAAAATTTTTAAAACGATTTTACAAGTTATCCAACAGTGTTTAGAAGAATAGTACTTAAGATTTCCTGATGAGTTTATGTCGTAAAAATACTAGCGTTGAACCCGAAGATATTCCATTAGGGAAAAAATCTATTTATGTTAGTAAATATTCATCAGATTTATTGTTTTCAACACCTCGTGAATTAAGAAGAAAAGAAATTGGAGTTTCTTCACCATTGCCTTTTACAGGATGTGATATTTGGAATGCATTTGAATTATCTTGGTTAAATGCTAAAGGACGACCTGTTGTGGCGATGGGAGAGTTTTTATTTCCATGTGAGTCGCTGAATATTATTGAGTCGAAATCGCTCAAGTTATATTTAAATTCATTTAACAATACGAAGTTTAATTCACTAGATGAAGTACAAACAACTATCGAAAAAGACCTGTCCTTACGAGCAGGTTATCCTGTTAATGTAAAAGTTATTTCGATTACAGATTTCGGAGTAAGGGAAAAAAGTGTGTTTTCTGGTATATGTATAGATGACTTTGATATTACTTGTGATATTTATGCAGTTAACCCAGAGTTTTTATATACTCAGGGTGAGAAAATCGTTTCTGAGATTCTTTATTCTGATTTATTAAAATCTAATTGCCCTATTACAGGACAGCCTGATTGGGGGAGCATACAAATAAGCTATACCGGTCAGCAAATAGATCGTCAGGGATTACTAAAATATATTATTTCATTTAGAAACCACGATGAATTTCATGAGCAATGTGTGGAGCGTATTTTTGTAGATATTATGAAAAAATGTTCTCCTGAAAAACTAACAGTTTATGCTCGTTATAATCGTCGTGGTGGATTAGATATAAATCCATATCGAAGCACGGAAACTTATGAACTACCAAAAAATTTGTGTTTGGTTAGGCAATGATATTCTTTTGCTTCCTTTCGCGTCATTCCCACAATTCTCCTTGTCATTCCGCGGCTTGACCGCGGAATCCAGGGCCCCGCAGCGCAGAATAATAACGCATCCTTGTCACTAGATTCTGTCCAATCCATGGCCAGAATGACGAATTAAATCCTTAAGTTGACGTATATGCGCTTTCGCGAGGATGGCTTTCCAAGCATTTGTGCATCAAACCCCGTTTTTTCTACCGTATTGTCATTATTATTGTTTCTCTTAAGCTTTGTTACATGCACGAATATTTTGAAGCAGAAATGCGCTTATTAAGAGAAGCGGCTCAGGAATTTGCAGACAAATATCCCGAACAGGCGAGTATGCTCAATTTGCACGCTTTACACGATCGTGATCCTTATATTGAGCGATTATTAGAAGGTATTGCTTTTCTTACAGCACAAATTAGACAGAAAATCGACGACGATATTCCAGAAATTAGTGAAAGTTTATTGTTACAATTGTGGCCGCATTTACTTCGGCCGTTCCCATCTATGACCATTGTGCAATTCAATGCTCGTTTGGGTCAACTGCAACAGACTTATGAAATAATCAAGGGAACTGAATTGCAAAGTCAAATGGTAGGTGAAAAAGATAATAAACAAGCGTGTAAATTTCGAACTTGTTATTCGGTCAAAGTAAATCCTTTGCATATTAACGATGTTTATATTACTGATGCCAAAACTGGAGGAAGTTTGATTAAATTGCAATTTCAAGTTGACGCTGGAATAACAGCTGATAGCTTAGATTTAAATAATTTGCGTCTGTATTTGCATGCTGATTCAGCTCTTGCATTAGTTTTATATTTTGCATTGGTTGGACAAACTCAGCGAGTTGAAGTGTCATTTCCTGAATATCCTACTTTTCCTAATGTTATTTTGGGTAATCAAGAAAGCATTTGCCCAGGTAATCTTTCTGCTGAAGATTGTTTATCGCCAAAAACCAGACGCAGTTTTTATGGCTTTCATTTGTTACACGAGTATTTTTTGTTTCGTGAAAAATATTTTTTTATAGCTGTGCAAGGTTTGCAAAATATAAAATGGCCTGATCACTGCCAACAATTCACTATGGTGATACATAGTAAATCATTATTACAAAAAGATTATCAAATAAATAAAGAAACGTTTCGCTTGCACTGCACTCCCGCGATTAATCTTTTTAACACCACAAGTGAACCAATTGAATTAACTCACAGAAAGTACGAATATCCTATCATAGTAAATGCAGATAATTTGGACGCTAACATGCTTTACAGTGTAAGTGATGTATACGGCATCACTAAAGCGAATGGCCAACGAAACATTTATCATCCTATGCACAGTTTTCGCCATAAAAAAGACAGTGGTCGCTATTATCATGTTGTTCGCCATGACGACCATGGTTATTTAACAATTAATGGCGACGAGGATTTTTCATCTGAGAATTTATCGTGCGCTATTACTGCTTGTAATGGACATTATCCGCGGCGTTATTTACAAGAAAACCAGATTAATATCCCTGCATCTGGTTTCCCAGATTATATTCAATTTAAGAATATTACTCGGCCAACCCCGATGTATATATTTCCTCAGCAAAAAGATTATCGTTGGATGTTAATTTCGCATTTGTCCTTAAATTATAGTTCGCTAGCGGATTTAAAAACTCTGCAGCAATTATTAAATAATTATGATTGGAGTTGTCGTCAAGAGAATCAAAAACGTATTTTAGGCATTCATGATGTTGATGTAGCAACTGTTAATAAAATACATAAAGGTGCATTAACACAAGGTATTAAATTTACTTTAAAAATACACGAAAATAATTTTATTTCTTTAGCCGATGTATATTTATTTGGTTTAGTTTTGCATCATTTTTTCAACATGTATGTAAGTATCAATTTTTTTGTTATTACTTGTATCATTTGTGATCCGTCTAATAAGGAATTTATATGGCAACCTTTGCTCGGCGCAAACTTCCTGATTTAGTTAAGGATATTATCAAACACGGATCGCAATATAATTTTTTTCAAGCGATTCATTTGCTAGAAGATGATTGGTTGTCTCACGATTTGTCCACAAGTATCGTTAATAAACATCTTCAATTAAGTTCTGTACCAGAGATTTGCTTTCCCGCTACTGATATTAAAGAATGTAGTATCGATGAGCATAATAGATTAAAACTGAAATTGACATTTATGGGATTATGCGGGGTTGATTCGCCATTATCACATTATTTTTTGGAATACGCTCAGAGGGATGATGAACATGCAAAATGTGTTAGTGATTTTTTGAATATTTTTAATAATCGTTTGTATACCTTTTTATATTTAGTTTGGAAAAAATATCGACCTTTTGTTTGTATAGAAAAATCTCTTTATCTCGAATATTTAAAATTTCTGTCAGGAAATACGCTCATGACTCAAGATGGAAATGAATTTGCATTTGTTGGTTTATTGGGTTCGTCGGTACATAGTGCGGTTGCTTTAACTGGCATGATTAGTGAATATCTAGATAATGTTCCAGTTAACGTGCAGCAGTTTGTGCCGTATTTAATCAACTTGTCAGTTTTACGAATTGGTATTAGCGAAATACGCCTTGGAGATAATGCAATATTAGGAAATCAAATAATGACCAAGGCTCGGAAGATAATTATTCAAATTGGACCATTGGATGATCAATGTGCAGCACAATTATTTCCAGAACAGGTTGAAAATCATCGCTTAAAGAATTTGGTTTCGCGCTATCTCGGACCGACTTTGCAATTTGATATTGTGCTAATTATTAATATTACTCATGACCACTGTTTAAAACTCGGAAGCGATAATATCGGCCTTGGCCGAATCAGTTGGCTAGGCAAATGTACTTATAAAAATTGTTGGATACAAATTTGAATATACCAAAAAAGCTATAACGGCTTGTTGCAACTGCTTAGTAATCATTCTCCGGATACAGGAATCAAGCATTTACAACATTTTTATAGATGCTAGCATTCATGCGTAGACGTCAACTTAAGTAAAATAAACGCTCAACATCATTATCTAAAACCAAGAATAAGATATTTATTGATATTATAGTTTTTTCTAGATTAGCAATCGCATGTCCACATCTTGCAATGGAGAAAATAATTTTTAAAATTAGCGGTATGTCTAATTTACTTAAATTACGTTTTCCCAGATGAAATATATACTACGCCTCTATACATTTGTTCAAAGCTGGTTTCTTGGAAATAGCGTTCTACTGATTTCCACGGATGTTTATTAAAATAATCAGGCGTTAGCCCAAATGGTCGTCCTAACCAAACAAAGATTTTAAAAAGACGCAATGGCCAATGGTCAGGTTTTTTCCCGTCCATAATAACCAGTCGTCCACAAGGGACAAGAGCATGTGCCGCTGATTTGATTACACGATCGTATTCAGTTATATAGCCAAAAACGCCGGTTGATAATATTCCATTAATACCTTTTGGAAAATTATATGTGGCTATATCTGATTGAACCAATTCGACATTTTTCCAGCCAAAGTACTTAATTCTCTTACGCGCGTACATAAGCATCTTAGGACTTAGATCAACTCCTATTAATCGACCTTCTGATCCTACTTTTTCGATAAGCAATGGAAAGTTTAAACCAGTACCGCATCCAAGGTCGATAACTGTGTCCCCATGTTTAAGATGCAAAAGTTCCACAGCGCGTGCGCGATAGGTATTTATGTGAAAACCTAACAGTCGATAACACCATACAAAGAAGTCGTAATAACTCGCTCCTGATTCGTACTTAGCCTGAACCTCTTTTTTTGATAACACTTTTAATTATCTCCAATGCGTAAACTATTTTAACTCTAGCTGGAGAAATCTACTTCCAAGTCACCCTTTGTTTTAGGATGAAAAACTAAAAGCAAAGATAATAAAATAGCTGAATTAATAATAACTAATGTCCCAAATCCATATGCGCTTGTTTGTTGCATTTTACTTATGGTGTACCTCATGGTCAGCAACATCTTGCATGCTATTTTTAGGCATTAACTGTATAGGCTTTTGCCGTTTTGCATCTGGTTTTTTCTCATTTGCTGCACTTGGACGGGTTTCACTGTACCTTGCATCATCACGACTCCTGGATATCTAAAATAACCAGCAACCCAATATTTTATTGAGTAATAACTAGTACATAATAAAGCCAGAATAGCTAGTACAATAATAAGATAAGCAAAGAATCTGCACATTTTATGGGCCTGTTCTGTATGGATTCTAAACCAAACTATCAAAAAAACACCTAAACCTAAAGCAATAAGTTCTAGGGCAAAGGCAGCATCAGCGTAAAATACTAACATAATATTTCCTCCATTTTACTTACATGAAAATATAACAAATTACTTGTTAATTCCTATTTGACTGTTTTTAACAGTCAGAATAAATATACTGCTTTTTAAAATCATCGTCCAGTAGCTGTATGGATCGGATCAGTAGCTGCCTATGCTGTAATCACTGCAATATCAGTTTT
>CAYFQQ010000138.1:0-6372 GCA_964345265.1 uncultured Coxiellaceae bacterium | reverse complement strand
CCTTGCATGCGATGGTAGCGGGTTAATGTATCCATGAGGCTGTACTGAAATCCATGACCCATGTGTAAATTGCCAGTAATGTTTGGAGGCGGAATTACTATGCAGTATGGTTTGCCTTTACCACTGGGCATAAAATATCCTGCTTGTTCCCACGTTTTAGCCCAATGTTGTTCGATGTATTTTGAGTTATATGTCTTTTCCATTGCGCTTGATAGTAACCAAACGCATGAATTCCGTCAAATTTTTATGGCGGCTCTAGTATAGTCCGCAACCTTTTCCATCTCTCGGAGCTTCATAAGGTGCTTGTTGACTTTCCTGTGTCTTGTATTGCTCCGCATTACTTGAAGAAGTCGCCTGTTGGGATTTATCTACTTTTTCAGCAGGTGGTTGTGGTTTCTCGAGTAGTTTATTTGCATAATTAATCACAAAAGCACCTGATATAAATGCTGTTGCTGCGACGGCACATGAAACATATGTAATAAGTGAAGCGGCGTGTTCAATGTTCGGATGCTGTGGATTATGCTCTTCTAGACCAGTACTAACTCCAACTGCACCTAATAATAGACCTGTATATGTAAGTCCCGTACCTAATAGGGCTTTACCGCAGTATTTAATTATTTGTGCATTTTTGTACGTTATATCCGGATTTTGTGGTACTTCCTCGTTGGTTTGTGGCATTTGTATTACAACTTCTGGTCCTTTTCCTTTATCTTGTAGAGAAGGGTCAGAGGGTGATAGCAAGAATTGTTCTTCTTCGGTTTTTTCCCAACAAAAACATTTGAAAAAGCAAAAGTAATCAGAAAGTGGTCTCATATTTATTCTCCAACAATTAAATTTAAAATAACAATGTTATATCATCAACTGATGATATAGCGTAATATATTATCATTGAAATATTAAAGTTTTCTTAAGGACATCTCTAGAAATTAAAAAAAATTGTCATCCTCGCGAAAGCGAGGATCCAGGAAACCCTTGTAAATACTGGATTCCCGCATTCGCGGGAATGACGAAAAACGGCTTTTAAGCGTAAAAAAATGAATTTCAAGAGATGCCCTTAAGTGCCGATAAAAAAATGCGAAAAATTTTAGTAACCAGTGCTTTGCCTTATGCCAATGGTCCAATTCATTTGGGACATATGGTGGAATACATTCAAACTGACATTTGGGTACGGTTTCAAAAATTAATCGGTAATGATTGCATTTATGTATGCGGCGATGATGCACATGGTACTCCAATTATGTTAAGTGCCGAGAAAGAGGGAATTGATCCAGAGCAGTTAATTGCCGAAATGAAGAAATCACACGAACAAGATTTTGCTGATTTCTACATCGACTTTGATTATTTTTATACCACCCATTCACCAGAAAATAGAAATTTTGTTGAAACTATTTATAAACGATTGTGTGATAATAATGATATTGTAAAGCGAACTATTGAGCAGGCTTATGATTCAGAAAAAAATATGTTTCTGCCTGATCGTTTTGTAAAAGGCGAATGCCCGCGATGCGGAGCAAAAGACCAATATGGTGATAGTTGTGAAAATTGCGGTGCAACTTATTCACCAATGGAATTAAAAAATCCCATCTCGGTTATTTCAGGTTCAAAACCTGTTACAAAAAAGTCGGAGCATCTTTTCTTCCGTTTGGAAAAATATGCAAATGTGCTACGTGATTGGGTGAATACCGGCCATGTACAGCCTGAGGTAGCTCATAAGCTAAATGAATGGTTTACTACCGAACTTAAAGAGTGGGATATTTCACGCGACGCTCCTTATTTTGGATTTGAGGTTCCAAATGCGCCAGGAAAATATTTCTATGTGTGGTTAGATGCTCCAGTTGGTTACATGGCGAGTTTCAAAAAATTATGTGATGAACGTCATGGTTTAAACTTTGATGAGTATTGGAATGTTGATAGTGATACCGAACTTTATCATTTTTTAGGTAAGGATATTATTTATTTCCACGCTCTATTTTGGCCGGCTGTATTAACTAGTTCAGGTTTTCGTAAGCCTACCAATATTTTTGCACATGGCTTTCTTACTATAAATGGTCAAAAAATGTCAAAGTCGCGTGGTACATTTATTAATGCTTGTGATTATTTGCAATATCTTAATCCCGAATATTTACGTTATTATTTTGCTGCCAAATTAAATAGCAGCATTGATGATGTTGATCTTAATTTTGATGATTTTATAAACCGAGTTAATAGCGATTTAGTTGGTAAAGTTGTTAATATCGCAAGCCGATGTGCTGGTTTTATTAATAAAGATTTTAGTGATAAATTGGCAACGAGTTTTGATGCGGAAAGTTTATTTGATAATTTTGTGAGCGCAGGTGATAACATCGCAAAATTATATGACGGTCGTGAATATAATCACGCAGTGCGTGAAATTATGTTGTTAGCAGATAAGGCTAATCAGTATATAGATGAAAATAAACCGTGGCTGCTCGCAAAACAAAAAGGGCAACATCAAAAAGTCCAGAATATTTGCAGTATGGGAATAAATCTGTTTAGGATTTTAATGATTTATTTGAAACCAATTTTGCCAAAGACATCACGAAATGTAGAAGAATTTTTGAATGTTACTACGATGACTTGGCAAGATATTAAACAGCCATTATTGGATCATACGATAAATAAATTTACACCGCTGATGCAACGAGTTGAAAGGGAAAAAATTGAGAAAATAATATAAATAAAATGGAGGAATCATGAATCAAGAAAAATGTATAAAGATATTAAAGGAACTTAAAAAAGTTATTGCCAATCCAAAAACTGAGCTCAGATATAGTTCGCCATTCGAATTATTAATAGCAGTAATATTATCAGCTCATACTACAGATGTCAGCGTGAATCGGGCTACTGAAAAATTATTTAAGGTTGCTAATACGCCAAAGAAAATGCTGGCATTAGGAGAAGCGCAATTAGCGAAATATATTAGAAGTATTGGTCTTTATAAAGCTAAAGCTGCTAATGTTATTAAGACCTGTCGAATATTACTTGATAAGTATAATTCTAAAATTCCTAATACCAATGAAGAATTAGAATCCTTACCCGGAGTAGGACGTAAAACCGCTAATGTTATTTTAAACATAGTTTTTGGTAAACCGGTTATTGCTGTAGATACCCATATTTTTCGAGTGAGCAATCGAACCAAATTGGCTATCGGTAAAAATCCTTTAGAGGTAGAAAAAAAATTAACAAGTTTGATTCCGAAAGAATTAATTCACGATGCACATCATTTATTGCTTTTGCATGGTCGATATACGTGTACAGCAAAAAATCCACACTGCGGGAAATGTGTAATTAAAGATTTATGTGAGTACGAAGCAAAAAATCTTTAAAAATAAAAATCAACCTGTCCGATTACAACATTTCTTGCTCGATGTGCGTTTTCAGGATAGTACTTTGATTCATTTCCACCTGAAGCATTATCACTAGATTTATAATTTATGTCATGTCGGTATTCTATTTTTTCGATCGTATCTCTAAATAACGATATTCCTGCTGACGCAACTACAGTATGTTCTGGCAGATTTAAAGCTAAAGCTTTCCAGCTTTGTTGATAGCCGGCAGATAAAGTAGCAGGTTTGTTAACAACATGAAAACTGTAATTACCCTGGATATCTAGAGCACTTGTTTGTGCTCCTTTGTTATTAAAAGTTAAATCAGAGGTGGAAAATTTTCGTAGTGCAGCAATATATTCAGCGGCTAAATTGTAAGGGCCATGTCCAAGGTTAGCATGCAAATCGACTGCTGGCACCTGGTGTTGTAAATGTTCATATTTCTTTTGTTGGGAAAAACCTTTAAATCCATTTTTAGCTCCGTTTTGTTGCATGCCTTGTGAGTCAGCAATATTATTTATATATCCAGCGCCAAAATCTAAAGTAGTTGTTTTTCGAAATATGATTTTGTAGCCGAGATTAATGCCGCCATTATTAATAGCTTTTTCACTATCTGAGTAACTGTCGCCTTTGAAAGCATAAATTGAAGCATAAGCTGCAGCTTTACTAAAACCTAAAACAAGTGCACGTTGTCTGGTTCTTGCCATAACTTTAGTTATCGGGTCGGATATCATGTAGTTATCGTAAGCTCCAAAAGGAACATATATTTGACCGAGAGTTCCATATATTGGAGATTTATCAAGATTTCCCACCGTTAAAAAAGCTCTGTTTAAATAGATATTAGAGTTAGCATACCGAGGTGTAAACGGTGAATTGTCATAATCAATCGCCATATATGCAGTTGCCCATGAACTAATTTCGCCCAATACATCTAGTTCTGCGGCAGACAAATCTATGTCACTTGTTGTTGCATCGCCATAATCTTTGTTTCCAGCTAATACCTGACCTTCTACAAATCCACTAAGTTCAATTAGGGGACGTGATGGAATTGGCTGTTTTGTAGTTTTTAAATAATTTTCCCATTTTTGACGTTGTTTAAGTAATATTAAATCTTCGTTTATGGTAGGAAAATTAGTAATTAAATCTGAGGCATCATATGCAGATCGAACTCCTATGTAGGGAGAAGCAATCACAACAGGGCCGTAAGGATAAGTTAGGTTTTTTGTATATGCCACTGTAAAGTTACTGGTTAAATATATGATAATGCCCGCTAGTAATATGAGTTTTATTTTCATGTTAGTTCTCTTCTTCTTCGCCAAGACTTCGAAGAGCCAAATAAAAAGCCTATCGTTATGATAGGCTTTTTAATTTTGAAATTCTATTATTTTAATAGAATTAAAATTGCACTGACAAACGCCCGACAATTTGGTCAGAGTGTTTATTAAGATCGGTCTCACTATTATAGTTGATATCATGTGCCCACGCGATACCTAAATTAGTGTATTTCCATGCATCAACATCATAACCTAATTGAAAACGATCCTTAGGTAATTGCAAATTTGGTATGGTAACTGGGTATTTATCAGCACCGCCGGTAAATTGATAACTCGCATTGATTTTAGATTTACGTCCTAATGTTTGGAATCTATATCCTGCATTAATATCTGCAGCCCAAATTCTCGATGAGAATACCGTAACAGGAATTGGTGGAGACACATTTGTAAGCTCCATCTTCTTTAGAGATTGCACATAATTTGCCCAGAAGCAAAAATCTCCAAAGTTTAAATCACCATGAAACGCTAACCCGCCAACTGTACTTGAATATGTTGGCAGTCCCAAAATTGGCATAGATTTTATTTGGCCATAATTATAAATTGGCGAGAGTGAATTTATATCGTACATATTAGCTATCCACGAAGCATCAATGTTGAAATTGGTATCACTGAAACCGATATTATGTAACGATCCAGAATAGCCAACTTTGGCGGTCATGTTATTAATATTTCGGCCCGCTTTTCCCCAACCTACAAATCCAGCATTTGCTGCTTTCTCTGTAGGACCGTTAAAGCCAGAGACGTTAGCATAAACACCCATATCGGTTACAACACCGACTGTAACAGCTGTAGCACGGGTTTGAGTTAACAATTGGGTAATTGGCTTGATTATTGGATAACGTTTATAATCTCCAAAGCCAACATATTGTTTTCCAATACGACCATAGAATGCTGTACGAGAAAAGTTATTAATGTCTACATAAGCTTCGTCGACACTTAAACGAGAATCTCCTAATCTAACTCCAACTTTATCAAAAGGTATAGGAAATCCTTTATCTTGATCGCCTAAATAAGCAAGATTAATATGGCCTTTTATCCAACAATTAATTTTTGCGTCTACAAGCAAGTTAGCGTTATTAATGTTAATGTCTGTTGAGTTTTTGTTACTATACCATCCAAAAGTACCGATTGGAGTACGGCTGCCCCAAGAGGCGTCAAAATTTGCAAGACCACCGATAGTTATGCGATCCATCCAATTGCGTTTACAAGGCGCAATATTTTGGGCAGAGTTTTGGTCAATTATAGCTTGAGCTTTATTAACTTTACTATATGTCGTCCAATCCTTTACCCTTTTCTGTTTATGTGTTGCTAGCGCAGGCCCATTGACAATGCAGGCTGCCGCAACAAATAAAGCGATGATTGTTTTATTCATTCTTTAATCTCCTGTTAAGTTTAAGAAAAAATATTTAAATAACCATTTTGCTTAATATTCAAAGATTAAACAATAACTCAACCAGTCCATAAAACTAGCTTAGTTGAGCTAATTCTAACAAGAAAAGATCAAGATGCAACACTTTTTTCTCTGTACACGTCAAAAAATTCTCTTTCCAATAGTTAAAGGTCTTTTTAGTTGAAATAAATTATCCGGCGGCGGACGTAATAATTTAATAAGTTTAATAATTGGGCGGATGGTGTTTACAAGCTCTGACAGGGCTGTGTGAATAAGATCAAGCCCATATCTGAAAATGCTTTTT
>CAYFQQ010000137.1:0-5094 GCA_964345265.1 uncultured Coxiellaceae bacterium | reverse complement strand
ATTTATTGTAGGCCAGAATAACTTGGAATAATAATTATGAGGTAATTAATGAGGTAATAATATGGCGACGGAGAATTTTAATTAAATTCCTTGACAATACACATAGCAGAATTGCTGTTAATACTTTTCGTCCACCGCCATTGACTATGGAAAAATCTCTGGCGATTACTATGGAATTTATTTTAGCGTTGAGGGGAGGCTTCAACGGGTTAGATCAGCATAATCAATTTCACCTTGTGCTAATTGTGCTGCAACTTGTTTTTGATTCTTTTGGTAAAGAGCGGGTAAATAAAAACCACCTACGCCTACTTCTTTTGCCATGATACTTCGCTCCATTTAACTATGCGTTTTTGAAGAATGTTCTTAACTTCGTCAAACAGCTCAGAACAAGTCTTTTTTAATGCCAAAAAATTATTGATCTGCGTTTGATAATTTTTAGCTTGCTGCCATAAATGTTTCTGCTTTCTTTCAATTCCTCTTGCCACAACAACGATAAACTTCACTCGCTACTCCTTGAATTAAACTATCTGGATAAGCACAACAAAATGCCTGCTTTTCGATTTTATCCAACAGCTGTCGCAAACATTTACGGTGATTCGATAATTCTGCACTTGAAATTGTCATGATGACTTTATATGGCATAATAATTGCAAGATAATTATTTCAATAGGCCAAAGGGGTATATTATCTTTTTGCGAGAATTGGCCTTGAAATAATAGGAAAATGAAATCCTGATGCTTTGCGCCCCGGGGAGGGAGATTCTATTTCACTTTTTTACTGTCTGAATTGCGGGTAAAAAAACTCACACTTTTGTAAGTAAAATACTACACTTACCCTTTGATAATAGCAATCGGTTTCAGTTTGGCAATTTTGCGGGCTATTTTGGCGTTGTGGACCACATCAACTACTTCTTCAATATCTTTATAGGCTTCTGGCGCTTCTTCTAATAAGCCTTTTACTGATCTTACCCTTAAAAGTACCCCATATTCCTTAAGTTGTTCCCGTAACTTATTGTAATCAATAGTTTTCTTCGCTTTGGCACGCGATAATCTGCGGCCTGCACCATGACAAGTAGAACCAAAAGTATTTCGCATGGCTTCTTCGGTACCAACAAGCACGTATGAATTAGTACCCATCGATCCCGGAATAAATACTGGTTGCCCTGTGGCTTTATATTTGTCGGGCAAATCTGGATGATTAGGGCCAAAGGCCCTGGTTGCACCTTTGCGATGGATAACATACTGCTTGGAGTCATGTTCCTCTAGTTTTGCGATATTATGAGCAACATCATAAACAATTTTTAATTGGTTTAATTCGCCACCCATAATCCTTTGCCACGCCTTACGAGTATGGTCTGTTATCAGCTGACGATTAGTCCAAGCGAAATTAGCAGCAGCAGCCATAGCTCTAAAATAATTCTGCCCGATTTCTGAATTAAATGGTGCACAGGCAAGTTCTCTATCAGGTAAGGTAATATTAAATTCACTGATTTTTTTATCCATCTCTCTAACGTAATCAGTACATACCTGATGACCTAATCCACGGGAACCAGTATGAATCATTACCGTAACCTGATCTTGAAAGACTCCGAATTCTTTTGCTATCGCCTCATCATATATTTCAACTACTTGTTGAATTTCCACAAAATGATTTCCTGCACCCAAAGTTCCTAGCTGATCAGCTCCGCGCGACTTAGCTTTGTCTGATACACAACTTGCATCCGCTATTCGATAACAACCCTGCTCTTCTATTACTTGAATATCTTCTTCCAAACCATAATTATTCTCAATCGCCCATGTAACTCCTTGATTAAGCATCTTATCAAATTCGGGCTTATCCAAAACTATCTTGCCGCCACGACCAACGCCTGATGGAATATCTCTCTGCATCTGGTTAGCTAAATCAGCAATTTTATTTTGCAGTTCTTTATAAACATAAGAACTAGTTAATAAACGAACGCCACAATTGATATCATAACCCACTCCACCAGGCGAAATTATTCCATCTTCAACACGCATCGCTGCCACTCCACCAATGGGAAAGCCATAACCTTGATGTATATCCGGCATAGCTAAAGCATATTTCTCGACACCTGGCAAAGTTGCCGTATTCACTAATTGTTCAATTGCTCTTTCATCAAGAATGGCCTCTAGCATATCTGAAGTTGCATATACCCGCGCTGGCACTTTCATATCAGTACGAAAACTTTGTGGAATTTCCCAAAGATATGGAGAAATTTTATTAAAGTCCTTAATAGCAATCATATGTCATACACCACTGTAGCTTGCCACAAACCATTTTGTTTGCTAATCGATAATTCATGATAAGTAACAGCTTTAATCTCATCTTTGGCTAACGCTTTCTGCGAACCAATATCAGCGACGATCTTATGGTTACTAAATTCTAACACTTTATAATCCAGATATATACGTTTTTTAGAATTACTTAAATACAAAATATCGGCTAACCAATCGATTAACAAAGACTCTAGATTATCTGCTTCCACTTCAATCCATTCGTGTTGAATTTTATTCTTTGAAACTTTTCCAAATAAGAACTCCATCATAGCTAATGCTGAATTAACAAATACTTCGGGTAAATCTTTTCCAAAAGAACGTATCTTTAACTCTGAAGGATGTTCAAGAAATTCATATTTTTTCACCCTGATTCTCCACTGCTTTACTTGTTGAGAATAATTCTAACGTAAAACGTTTTACAGATAAACTGTGATATAATTCATGGTCATGTACTTATCCTATCTCCTACTCGTCGTCATCACTGTCATTTTAGGTATAACTTTACTTATCTTTTTGTTATTACGCAGCTTAAAACTTATTCAAGATAGCATTATTAATGTTCTGACTAATAACGCTGAAATACTAAACAAACGAGTAGATAAACTTACAGATGATACTGATAAACATCTTAAAGAAATTAGTGGTCAAGTAGAAAAACGTTTATCTGAAGGCTTTGAAAAAACTACAACTATATTTACCGATGTAGTAAAACGCCTTGCATTAATAGACCAAGCACAAAAAAAAATCACTGAATTATCCAGCAATGTGGTCGATCTTCAGGCGATATTAGCTGATAAACGTTCTCGAGGTGCTTTCGGCGAAGTACAACTTACAGCATTGATTCGCAATATCATACCAGAACAACACTTTAGTTTCCAACATACTTTGAGCAATGGCAAACGAGCCGACTGCATGCTGTTGTTGCCCGAACCAACTGGAAATGTAGTCATCGATGCTAAGTTTCCATTAGAAAGTTACCACCGATTAGCAGATATTAAACTCTCTGATATTGAAAGACATTTAGCAGAGCAGCAATTTCGAACTGATATACGTAAACATTTACAAGATATTGCTAACAAATACATTATTCCCGGAGAAACCTCGGACGGTGCAATGATGTTCATTCCAGCCGAAGCGGTCTTTGCAGAAATTCATGCCCATTATCCCGACTTAGTAGAAAACTCACATAAATTACGGGTATGGATGGTTTCCCCTACTACAATGATGGCAGTTTTAACAACTGCAAGAGCTGTACTTAAAGATGCAGCAACTCGTAAACAAGTACATATAATTCAAGAACATCTTAGTTATTTAAGCCATGACTTTGATCGTTTTCAAAAACGCATGGATAACCTAGCTAGACACATCAATCAAGCTCACTCCGATGTAGATCAAGTTCACAAATCTTCAAAAAAGATCAGTAGTCGTTTTAATAAAATTGAAGCGGTTGAATTACCAAAAGGTAAAGATATTGATTTTTTAGAAGATTAAAGCCGAACAACTATAGTTATTCGGCTTTTTCTAAGAAATAATACTATTTATTTCTATCGCAATGAGTATAAGTTTTACCCAATTTACCATGATAGGCTGGATGCGTTGCTTTACAAGGGGCTTTACATGGGGCCACTAAAGGTGTACCTTTTTCTGCACAACCGAATACCAACAAAACCGCACCTACTGTAGCAATAGCTAAACCAAGTTTAGTAATTTTCATAATAGTTTCCTTTTTTGAGTTTATAAACCACTCACTTTTCATATAAAAGCGAGACCGTAACAAGTTCACAATGTGTATATTAAGACTCATTTGGAGTTAAATTGCAACTAAAATTTAAATTTCTAAATACCAATCGCGCAAAACTTGACTAAAGATACGCGGATTAGATTCCGGTGCTAAATAAAGATCCTCTTCTAAATCAGCAACGCGCAAATTTGGCAGATTGTCTTGACACCACCTGACACAGTCCATAGTAGTGACGAAACCGGGTACTGTGTAGATTAACAATTTGGGTATATTGGATGTCTTTAAATATTCCGAATACTTAATTACACATTCTATTATCTTCTGGCGATTTTCACCTATAAAAAAATCTTGAATATATTGCCATAATGGTCTTCTATCTTCCGAAGTAAGAAACGGTCTTTTATAATTATCCATTTCTTCATTATCTAAATTATGCACGGTAGTTCCAGGTAATAACTTATCTATTAAAAAATTATCTTCTACTATAAATTTATAACCCATTTTAGGATTTTTCGATAAAGGACGTAACAAATGTCGAATAGGAAATGATAAAGCTTTATGACTAATTGCAGGTCGCACATATGATTCATAAAAAGCAATAGCTTTTACATTACCCTGATTACGCATAGCGTAATAAAACCCGACAGCCGAACCTAATAAACCGTGTACAACTAAAGTCATATTATGCAAATCCAGTTTATTTATAAAAGAATCAAAATACTTAACATGATCAAAAAAACTATACTGGATATCTGGTTTATCAGACTTTCCCATGCCTATTAGATCAGGCGCTATGCAACGTGTCGTATCAGATAAGAAAGGAATAATATTGCGCCATAAATAAGAAGAAACAGGAATACCATGTAGAAAAACAATGGGCTCGCCAGTCCCTTTATCAACATAATGAATTCTTGAATTTCCGATTGCAATAAATTTGCAATTATTCATTTTTCTCCTCTTGCTATGACGATCAGTTCAACTATAATCACTAGCATAGTTCATGTCTATAAATTTTGCCAAATATCAGCAATTCTAATTTTGACCAATTTTAAGTGC
>CAYFQQ010000136.1:0-3275 GCA_964345265.1 uncultured Coxiellaceae bacterium | reverse complement strand
AAATAACTTAACATTGACATGTTCATTGTTTTGCCAAAACGCCGCGGTCGAGTAAATAACAATACCTTTGCATTGCTACTAAGTATATCTCGAATTAATAAAGATTTATCTGCAAAATGATGATGCCAACTGCCATCTTTATGTTTTTGCACCAATTCTGCAAAATTGTCAAAACCAATAGGAAAATGTTTCATTATTTATCCCTTTAGCATAATACAACATACAAACTACATAGCCAAACCCGCCTCGTCAAGCCCTGCTTTTGCCCATTGCTTCCAAGTATAATTTTGTGATGCTCGAATTTTCCCAACATCACTTACTTCTAAAATTGTATTTTCTGAAGTTATCATATTTATCTCCTGTGATTTTAATTGCTACATTTATTTCTTTTGTTCCTTTTGAGCACGTAGTTTTTCTCGATATAATTGCTCAAAATCTATTGGCTGCAATACAGCCGGCATAAAAGTTCCGTTAGTTGTAAGCTGAGTAACAACATTACTTGCATACGGATAAAGCCGATCAGCACAAGCTATTTCTATCAATTCCTCTATTTTATCTTCTGGAAAATTTTCTAATTTAAATATTCCCGCTTGTTCCACTTTTAATTCATATATAGCTTGCTTACCTACTTTACTTTTTATATTCAATCCTAAAACTACTTCATAGTGATCGGGTTCTGTTAATTTTCGATGATTTATTCGTAACTCTAAGTGATTGTCAGTTACTCCTTTTTCCAAAAAAACTTGAGGTGTATCTATTGCTTTGAAAGACGAATTCTTTACATAAACTCGTCCAATCTCAAATATAGTTCTTGACATTTTATTCCTCCGAATTATTTAAAAATTCTTAGCCTTGAAATTTTAACTCTTGTAGATCAGAAATTATATTTTTATTTTAAAAATGTTCTTGAAAAGGAAATTACATAACTATAAACTTCTACGACAGTTAAAAAAATCGATAAAACTAAAGGCACCTTTAAAAATTAAAAAAATTGCCATCCTCGCGAAAGCGAGGATCCAGGAAAGCCTTGTAAATACTGGATTCCCGCGTTCGCGGGAATGACGAAAAGGCTTTTAAGCGTAAAAAATGAATTTCTAGAGATGCCCTAAAAGTTAATTAAATAAATACAAAAACAGAGGAGAAAATCAATCATGCCAAATCCAAAAATAAATATACAACGGCTTTATGTTAAAAATTCATCGTATGAAACAGTTGATACGCCAAAGTCATTTTGTCAGCAAGGGGGGTTAAATCATTCGCAAAAAATGGAGGTGAGTAATAATAAATTAGATGACAATAATCATCATGAAGTTACACTTACTCTAACTGTTCAAACTAAAATCGTTAACAAACTTTTGTGTGTAACAAAAGTTGAGCAAGCTGGGGTTTTTCAAATAGAAAATGTAAATAAAGAGCAATTAAACCAAATATTACGTACAAATTGTCCTCAAACTTTATATCCTTACGCATGTTGTGCTATTGCTCAATTAATGACTTCGGGAAGTCTTCCGCCTGTTATTCTGCAACACATGGATTTCAGCGCCATATACCAACATCTTCAAAATCAACAGCAACAAAAAGCAGAACAAGAACAACATGAAACACCTGGACTTACTATGCATTAAACATGGCTAAATTTTTGAATATATTATTTTCAACTACTCGGAATTGGAATATCGGTGATGATTTTATTTTATTCGGTATATTAAATTTATTTAAATCTTTGTTAAATCACATTAACCCTGTCATCTACAACCGTAATCCAAATCTACATGAATTACGAACTGTCTTTAATCGTTTAGTTGACTTAGAAAAAGATGGCACTTACCAGAAAATAAATTTCTATACTACATTAAAACCTTTTTTACCTCACTACGACAATTCCTGGTTTGAACACATAGACATCGGCATATTTGATTTAATCGTATTTGCCGGTACTCCAGAGTGGTTAGGCGGCATGGTACAACCTTTAACTTCTGCTATTCTGGAAAAAGATATTCCAACTTTGTATTTAGGCATAGGTTCATTTGAAGGAATTGCCCCTTTGACTTTAGATAAAATTCCATCCCAAGATCGTACTCTATTAGAAAAAGCTTACTTAATCACTGTACGTGATGAAACATGCAAAAAAATATTATCACCACTAAAATTAAAACAGCTACCCTGCCCTGCTTTATTTGCAGCAGATAATTCTCAACAGCACCAACGTACTATTATTCGACGTATTGCATTTTCTATACAAGGAATCGATCCTAAAAATGGCCAACGAGTAACACAAGAAGTTTTTAATTATGCTACCGAATTATTAAAACTTGTGAGCCGACATTATGATTGTGCGTTAGTTTGCCATTACATCAATGAATTGCAAGAGTTGAAACCATTCGTAGAAAATATACCGATATATTATAGTTACGACTCAAAAGATTATATTTCTATATATAATAATTTCGATTTATTGATTACAACACGAGTACACGGAGCGGGTTTATGCGCTTCATTAGGCATTCCTAGTTTCGTTATTTCTCATTCTGCACGGTCTGAAACCGTAGAAGGCTTTTTAGCTGAAACTATAAATCCTCAATTAGATCATCCACAACAAATTCTAAAAAAAATACAGGATTATCAAATTCAAAAGATTTCTGCTAAATTACTGCAACATAAACAAGAAAATTTTCAAAACTATCAACAATTGCTTAAACCTATTTTTGAAAAGCTGGGTTTTATTTAGAGGTATCCCTTGAAATTAAAAAAAATGTCATCCTCGCGAAAGCGAGGATCTAGAAAAGCCTTGCAAATACTAGATTCCCGCGTTCGCGGGAATGACGAAGGATGGCTTTTTAGCTTACAAACCAAATTTCTAAAGATGCCTTTAAGGTTTTTTTAACAATCATCATTTATCTTTTATATTAAAATATCAATTTCAAAGTTGACATAATTATAGTATATTCACCAAATTTATGAAAAATAATCAGAGTTTTAATTATTAAAATTCCTTACAAATTGGCAGACTTTAATGAGAATATCTATCGATACTAAATCGCAGTTAATGCAAGCGGAAATTCAATGTATATTATCTTGCCTTAAAGTTTTTTCCGGATTTATTAACAATTTTCCTTTCTGGACGTCAGAAAACGGACTTGAGACTTTTCAAAATTTTTATACTGAATATCAAACTTTAATTAACAGATATGAATCTACATCAGCTGATATAAAAAATACACACCAGAATGATGATGAAATAGAGAGGATACTAACCGAACAATTACAATGGGCTG
>CAYFQQ010000135.1:0-2644 GCA_964345265.1 uncultured Coxiellaceae bacterium | reverse complement strand
GGCTGCCACAAGAAAGATCGACACCATAAAGGCCGCTAAGATTCTTTTACTCATAATGTTATTTCCCTCTAAATTTTCCTTTTCCATATATTTTTTTCTGAGAGGCACCTCTCAGATTATGTGAGAGATACAAGTTTCAGTTTAAATTCTAATATATATAAAAAAATATGTCGAAATTCGATATATATAAATACATAAATTCTATCACTAATAAATTATAAAATTATTAATTATTTTTTATAAGCTTAATGTCGCTTTTAAAAAATTAGCGGTTGATCATAATGCGTATAAACAACATATCGAAAAAAAGAAAAGGTAGCTCGCGCTGTATCAGAGATTATTATATATGGTATTAGTAAAAGGGGCAAACCCTATAACCAAACATTTTGTCACCATCTGTTAAACGTTACATAACAATGTTATATAACGATGTTATCAATAAATCAAATATATAAACGTTTCTTCCACTCCATAGTTAATCAGTGCTTTTTATCTAAGAAAGATTATTTTCAGGAACGCCTTTTAGTTGAATCCTTTATTCCATAAATCAAAAACAGTCTCATAACGATCCCTTTTGTCAGCAAAGATCGTTACGATATGTCCCTTGTTTATTTCTGAAGCTATTTTCAGAGATCCAAAAAATGTTGCTCCTGAGGAAGGACCCACAGCAACTCTATTTTGTAAAGAAGAGGCTTGTTGGAATGCGTCTTCATCTGTTACAGTTATCCAGTCATCTATAATGTCAAGGTTATCTTCTAAAATTTTAGGAATATCCGATTCTTTGAGATTTCTCAATCCTTGAATATGGTGTCTAGGTTCAGGTTCAACTGCTATAATTTTGATTCTATGTTTCTTCTCTTTAAGATATTTTCCAACACCGACTATTGTTCCCCCTGTCCCTATACCTGCAATAAAGTGGGTAATCTTTCCTGCTGTCTGTTTCCATATTTCAGGTCCAGTTGTACAATAATGTGCTTGAATGTTACCGGTATTCTCATACTGGTTTGGCATGAAGTATTTACCCTTGTAACTTTGTACGATTCCTTTGGCTAGACTTATCGCTTGGTCTGTTCCTTTTCCAACCCTTGGACAGAGATCATCGTCAGCTTCCCATATATTTGCACCAAAAGATTTCAGAATATTCTTAGTTTCTTTACTTACATTAGTAGACACTACTACCTCTACCTTGTATCCTTTTGTTTTCGCTATGCCAGAGAGTGCTATGCCTGTATTGCCACTTGTAGGTTCAATAATAATAGTTTGACCTTTCTTCAAGTTTCCCAGTCTTTCGGCTTTTTCAATCATCCATAATGCGGCCCTATCTTTTACTGATCCCCAAGGATTAAACCACTCTAGTTTAGCTGATATCTTAACTTTTTGATTCTTTGTAAGAAGTAAGAGAGGAGTATCGCCTACTTTTTCAGTTCTTAGACTCCAGACACTTTGCTTGGAGACGTAATTATGAAATTTTAAAGAATATTCTGTTTGTTTATCTTCGTGTGCAAACTAAACCACCAGTCATCTCACAAACCTCACTTTATTCATAAATTAGATTAACAATGTTATATATATGTATTTACTACCATTATTTTAATGGTAATAGTCACCATAATTCAGTTTAAACAATATATCTTAAGAAAAATAAATCAAAGCAATAGAATAACTCTTTACTAGCTAATAGTTTACCTAGCGCACACACCTCCATCACCAATTCTAAACTTGTACGGTGGCTTACATTAATGGGCCTGTAATTCAACACTATAGAACTAGTTTATTGTACCATCTGAAAGTCTTTCGGACGAAAACTCTACCAGTTGGACGTGAGCATTGATATATGGATTAAGAATACAGATTGCTTGAATTGTTAGGATATATAATGATAAGCGCGCGCTTAATTTTATTTATTATTAACCTAAAATTATAGCGAACGATTATAACTTATTATTACGATAAAATTTTTAAATCATGAATTATTATTAAATATTATCATGAATGATTCTAACTAAATCCCCTAGGGAATTAAAATTCTAATGAACCAATTTTTATTTGGCATAATACATACAAAATTTTTTAATAGTTTTGAGTGCGATAACAATCATTGAAGCGTACGTTGACAAACATTTAAAATATTCTTGTGTAATAATATTAAAACGAGTAGTTATGGAAACGTTAATTTGGAAAAAACCTACAATCTCATTCTATCGTGAAAGGGACATTAATCCAGAAACTGATCCATTTGTTGTAATTAAAGCTCATGAGATAACTTTAGAAGCTAATAAAAAAGAAGGATATAAAGGTGTTATTACTGATTTCTTTGCACTTATGGGTGATATTGATTATATCTCTTCTCCCAAGGGTAAAAATGATCGATATATTTTATGTTGGTTTGACGATAGCATTGATAATTTCAGTAAAGCATTTAAAAAGGTGAAGGGTGTAACTTTCCCAAATGGTTTATTATATACAACCGCCAAAGGAAAACGAACCTATAAAGCATCTTTCCAAGCAAAGTATGGAAATGTGCGTTATTAAGCGCGCTCTAATATTAGTAACCCATTTATTATTAACACAATTCCTTTAATCGATCAAACTAATGTCTCGCTAGCTTATAAACTACATATCAGAGGGATGAAACTTTATATAA
>CAYFQQ010000134.1:0-3218 GCA_964345265.1 uncultured Coxiellaceae bacterium | reverse complement strand
TTTTGATGCTGTCATTCTCGCGAATGCGAGAATCCATTTAATTTGGGCTCTTTGGATACCCGCCTTCGCGGGTATGACGTGAAATAGCACTTAAAATTGGTCAAAATTAGAATTGCTGTGATTTCCCCCATAATAACGATTCATTTTTTGCATTTATAATGAATTCCTTCATATAATAGTATGATTGTAGAAATATAGTTCGGAGTTGTTTTGGCACAAGCAAAATATAAGAATTTCGCGGAAAAATCGTTCAATTTACACTTTAGTCGTCGTTTACGAGAAGCTGTGTTAATTATTGTGAGCGCAGTTGCGGTTTTTTTATTGTTAGCGTTATTGACATATCATGTATCAGATCCAGGTTGGTCTCATACAAAGTCGGTGGAGCAAGTAGCTAATATTGATGGTTATGTTGGAGCTTGGTTAGCAGATGTTTTATTCTTTACACTCGGATATTTGGCATACGCATTTCCATTTATGTTGGCTTACGCTGTATGGTTACCATTTCAATGTGCATCTGTTGATGAGAGTGTAAACTATGGTCTATTTTTATTGAGGGTTTTTGGATTCTTATTGATTTTAGCTGCTGGCAGTAGTTTGCTTAGTTTATATTTAGCAGATTATCGTTTACCCGCAGGTTCTGGTGGAATTCTAGGTGCTGTGATCAGTGGAACCATGGTAAATATTTTCAATGAGTTTGGCACCGCTTTAATTATGTTTGCTTTATTATTAACTGGAATAACTTTATTCAGCGGCTTGTCATGGGTTAAAACAACAAATTTTATTGCAAGTCGAATATTATTTCTGATCGATTTGATAGGGCGTTCAGTTTACGCTTTAACACATATTAAGCGGCATAGAAACAAATTGAAAAAAATAGTGATTGAAAAGGAGCCGCAGCGCGATGTTACAGACAGATCCAAGCAAGTTAAGACTCAGAAAGTTTTGTTTGAACCGAGTTTAGAAAATTCCAAGCCTTCCCTAACGTTACTAGATATGCCAACTGAATCAATAGTAAAAGGCTATAGTAGTGAGCAATTGGAAACAATGTCGCGGGAAGTAGAACTGCGATTGCAAGATTTTGGTATTGAGGCGCAAGTGGTCGCTGTATATCCTGGACCGGTTATTACTCGTTTTGAGTTACAGTTAGCAGCTGGCACTAAAGTGAGCAAAGTTACTGGACTTGCCAAAGATTTAGCTCGATCTATGTCAGTTGTTAGTGTACGTGTCGTTGAAATAATTCCAGGAAAATCTGTTATCGGATTGGAAGTACCTAATGAAAATCGCGAAATGGTTCGTTTGCGGGAAATCTTATCTTCTAAACAGTATCGCAATGCTCATTCACCTTTGGTTCTGGCGTTAGGTAAAGATATCGCTGGCCACCCGGTAATAGTTGATTTAGCTAAAATGCCTCATCTGTTATTAGCCGGTACTACAGGTTCAGGTAAGTCAGTAGGATTAAACGCTATCTTATTGAGTTTATTGTATAAATATTCTCCGAACGATGTAAAATTGATTTTAATTGATCCCAAAATGTTGGAACTTTCTGTATATGAAGGGATTCCTCACTTATTAACTCCGGTAGTTACTGATATGAAAGACGCCACTAATGCTTTACGATGGTGTGTTGCAGAAATGGAACGGCGTTATAAGCAAATGTCCGCATTAGGAGTGCGCAATATTATTGGTTATAACAGTAAAATACGTGATGCAAAAAAGAAGGGTGCCCCTTTATTAGATCCGCTATGGCAGAGCGATATTAATGGAGAACCAGAGGAATTGAGGGAATTACCTTATATTGTGCTGATAGCTGACGAGTATGCTGATATGATGATAGTAGTCGGCAAGAAGGTTGAGGAACTGATTGCTCGTATCGCTCAAAAAGCACGTGCCGCTGGTATTCACTTGGTACTTGCTACACAACGGCCATCAGTTGATGTTATCACAGGCTTAATAAAGGCAAATATTCCTACACGAATTGCTTTCCAGGTGTCTTCAAAAGTAGATTCAAGAACTATTCTAGATCAGATGGGTGCTGAGCAATTATTAGGTTATGGAGATATGCTATACTTACCCCCTGGTACGGTAGTTCCCGTACGTATTCATGGGGCTTTTGTAGCCGATGACGAAGTCCATAAGGTTGTGGCAGATCTTAAGAGTCGTGGTCAACCGGAATATGTTAATGAAATTTTACACGGCAGTAACCAGGTTTATGGAATTGATTCAATAACTGAAGTGGATAACGAAGATGCTGAACAGGATCCGGTATATGATCAGGCAGCACAGTTTGTTATCGAAACGCAACGAGTGTCTATTTCCAGTATCCAGCGACGTTTTAAGATAGGTTATAATCGCGCCGCACGAATAGTAGAAGCTATGGAAGCAGCGGGTTTAGTAAGTCCGATGGAATCTAATGGCAATCGGCAAGTATTAGTTCCGAAAGAGAGAGCAGAGTAAGAAGAGGCGAAAATGTTTAGATCAATTCTAGTTTTGATCAATTTAAAGTACTATTTTACGTCATTACCACGAGTTTTTACGTCATACCCGCGAAAGCGGGTATCTAGGGTAGGGAACAGGCATGTCTGTTCCTCACTGGATTCTCGCATTCGCGAGAATGACGGCATTAAAACGAGAATTGCTGGATTCGTCAGCAAGATATTTTTGATTATTTTCCCATGTGTTGTCTTTGCTAGTTCTCCATCTCAGGAATTAATAAAATTACTATCCAGTTTTAATTCCCTACAAGCAAATTTCGTTCAAAGTGTTGTTGATGACGATTCTCGTGTAAGCCAGCGATTAGATGGTCAAATCTTCTTACAAAGGCCAAATCTATTTCGCTGGGAAATACAACGACCAAATCAGCAATTAATCATTGCTGATGGTACCAATATTTGGATTTACGATGCTGATTTACAACAGGCAACTAAACAGAAAATCGATTATCGGCAATCTAATAATCCGGCTATGCTATTAAGTGGCTCATTAAAAGATTTGCCAAAGGATTACATCGTTACTAGATTGTCGAAACCAAACACAGGTGAATGGTTTGAATTAAAACCCAAAACTGGTAACACTATGTTTCAAAAAATCCAAGTGCAATTTATAAACAGCAAATTATTAACCATGTATATTATCGATAATTTAGGGCAACATACTAAGTTAGTGTTTACAAATGTGCGAATTAATCCTAAATTGCAACCAATTTTATTTAAATTCAAGCC
>CAYFQQ010000133.1:0-10815 GCA_964345265.1 uncultured Coxiellaceae bacterium | reverse complement strand
CAATTAATTGAGAAAATGAATCTTTCATGGCGCGATTTATATTACGACATTATTCAATAACTAATTTGAGATTCCCGCTTGCGCGGGAATGACGGAACATTTATTCAACAACGCCATTTCATTACGAATTATGCGTTCATAATAATTGCGTTGCCATAATCGAATATAAAACGGCGGCCAATTATTATATTTCACGCCATCAATATAACGTTTCGTGGTCAACAATTTAAACCGTTGTACAATTATCGGTAAATCCGTCACCGCGGTAGGGGCAGTTCGCGAACTGCCCTTACGTATTTTTTGGGCGAATACGGTGGTCCGCCCCAATTACGATAATTCCATGAATATGATTGGGCATGATTTGGAATCGAATGTCGGTTACCCATTTCGATATTAAATGCATGCCCATAAATATAATCAATACCGTTTTTAGGAATCGTTGGAGAAAATATTGCGCACACAAAATATTAATGTTAGCCTTTCTACAATCTATAACCCATATCCATGGAGAACGATAAATATGCACGATTATGAATTATTCACCTCCGAATCGGTTTCCGAGGGACATCCCGATAAAATTGCTGATCAAATTTCAGATGCAGTATTAGATGCCATAATAGAACAGGATCAACATTGCCGTGTAGCATGTGAAACAATTGTCAAAACCGGTATGGCATTGATTTTTGGCGAGATTACCACTTCCGCCTGGGTCGATATCGAACAATTGGCACGTAATACAATTAACGAAATTGGTTATACCGATCCACACTTGGGATTTGACGGCGAATCATGTGCAGTTCTTACTGGCATTGGTAAACAATCTCCTGATATCGCTCGCGGAGTAGATCGCGCTTCTGTTATGGAACAAGGTGCAGGAGATCAGGGTATGATGTTCGGTTATGCCTGTAATGAAACAAAGAGTTTAATGCCAGCACCGATTTATTATGCTAACAGGCTAATGATGCAGCAGGCGAAATTACGTAAAAATAATACCTTACCATGGCTAAGACCGGATGCTAAGAGCCAAGTAACATTGCGTTATGCTGACGGACAACCTATTGCTGTCGATACAGTTGTGTTATCTACTCAGCACAGTCCAGAAATTAGTCAAAAAGCTCTGATTGAAGCAGTTATTGAAGAGATCATTAAACCGGTCTTTCCAGAACAATGGATAAATAAAAGCACTCATTATTTTGTTAATCCAACCGGCCGCTTTGTAATTGGAGGACCGCTTGGAGATAGTGGTTTAACCGGACGTAAAATTGTTGTCGATACATATGGTTCTATGGCTCATCACGGTGGTGGCTGTTTTTCTGGAAAAGATCCATCCAAGGTAGATCGTTCAGGTTCCTACGCAGCTCGATATGTAGCTAAGAATATCGTGGCTGCAGATTTGGCTAAACGTTGTGAACTACAGGTTTCTTATGCTATTGGTGTGGCCGAACCAGTATCCATTGTTGTAGAAACATTTGGTACTGGCAAAGTCAGTGAACAAAAAATTATCGAATTAATTCGCGAACATTTTGACTTGAGACCACACGGCATTATCGAAATGTTAGATTTGTTACGTCCCATTTATAAGAAAACTGCGGCCTATGGACATTTCGGCCGCGATGATAAAGACTTTACTTGGGAACAAACTGATAAAGCTGATATATTGAAGAAAGCAACAAATTGAAAAACTATAGCAATGTAGCTATAATAGCTCTTATTCTGGGAGGTTAAAAATATGATGACTGAACAAACTATTGCTGCCCGTGAGGCGAAAAATCATTTTGGACAATTACTAGATACAGCACAGAAAACGCCGATAACTATTGAAAAAAAAGGTAAACCAATTGCGGTGGTTATTTCTTTAGATGAATATAAACATCTAAAAACAGGTGTTGCCAAATCTCACAAAACAACAGATTTCAAAAAATGGTTAGGATATGCAAAAAAAGTTCCAGTAAATCCACATCCAAGATTTTCCAGTGATGACGATTTATGGAGAGAAAAAGAAGAAATTCAATAATGGTCATAGACACTTCAGCATTACTAGCAATTTTCTTTGATGAACAACACGGTTCTTGGGCAGCACAGAAAATGAGTAATCCTTCAAGTAATTTAACGATGAGTACTGTTAATCTAGCTGAAACTCTAATTCGAATCCGAGATCGACAACCAAATTTATTTTCAGACATTGGAAAAAAGCTATTTAATAGTAATATTGAATTTATATCACCAGATATAATTCAAGCAAAAATTGCAGCTCAAGCAAGATTAAAATTTTCAATTAATCTAGGAGATTGCTTCGCTTACGCTTTGGCTAAACAAAAAAATTGTTCAATACTGACACTAGATGATGATTTTTTACAAATAGACTGTCCTATTGAGATTCCGCAGCAAACGAAACATTAAAAAAGGAGAAAAATCTATGACTAATAATGAACTTGAAAAAACTATTATTGACATTACCCAATCTGGTAAAGGTATTTTAGCCGCTGACGAGAGTACTCCAACTATTAAAAAACGTTTTGATAGTATTAATCTAGAATCGACTGAGGAAAATCGCCGAGCTTATCGTGAACTATTATTCACCACGCCCAGCATAAATGAATTTATCAGCGGTGTAATTATGTTCGATGAGACCATAAGGCAAAAAGATAAACAGGGAAAACCATTTCCTAAAGTTCTTAGTGATCAAGGCATTGTACCAGGAATTAAGGTAGATAAAGGAACTATCCCTTTGGTTAATTCCGAAGGCGATAAAATTACTGAGGGTTTAGATGGTTTATGGAAACGACTTGAAGAATACAAACAACTAGGAGCTAGATTTGCCAAATGGCGTGCTGTATATTCAATCACTGATCATAATCCGCGCTGTCTTAGCATTAAATTAAATGCTGTATCTCTGGCTCGTTATGCCGCTATTTGCCAAAGCCAAAATATTGTGCCAATTGTGGAACCAGAAGTATTAATGGATGGAGATCACACTATAAAACGCTGTGTTGAAGTTAGCCGAAAAGTATTTCATGTGGTCTTTCATCAACTGCATAAACAAAACGTTGTATTAGAACATATAATTCTTAAACCAAGTATGGTGATTTCTGGAATAAAATGTAAGCATCAAGTTGATGTAAAAGAAGTTGCTGAAAAAACTTTAGAAATTCTACGAGAAACTGTGCCTGCAGCAGTACCAACTATTAACTTTCTATCCGGCGGACAAAGTGACGAAATCGCTACCGCACATTTAAATGCAATGAATGCATCAACCACTATAAAACCATGGAATTTGAGTTTTTCTTATGGCCGTGCATTACAGGCTCCGTGCTTAAAAGCTTGGGCCGGAAAATCAGAAAATGTGCAAACAGCCCAGCAAGCTTTGTATAAGCGCGCTAAACTGAATAGTAAGGCATGTTTAGGCAAATATGATAAAAAGATGGAATAAGAAAATCAAAAGCTTATAATCATTTTAATTTTAATGGAGTTGAGCATGTTAAAAAAAATAACCGTCTTAACATTTTTAAGTGTTCCTATTTTGTTCCTAAATCCTCAAGCATTAGCTGCAACTTCGTTATCTAAAGGCATTTATGTCAGCCTTAACGGTGGTTACAGTAAAGTTGATGAAACAATCAAAGATAACCGTAAACAACATAATAGCGATTTCGGCGGCAATATTGATCTTGGGTATAAGTTTGTTCCTGTCATTGCAACTGAAGCTGGCTTTACATGGCATACAAGTGAAAGATTTGACTATGATATAAAAGGCGACAACAATTTTGCAATTGACCTTGCCCTTAAAATAATGCTTCCATTTGATTCCACTGGCTTAAGTTTATTTGCTAAAGCAGGACCTGCGATGGTTCACCACAGATTAAAGGATGGTACGCAACCTGTTGAACATGTTGGAGATCATACAAGACCAGCGCTCTATTTAGGAGGTGGCGTTGGTTATGCAATTAGTAAAAATTTAGGAATTGATATTCAAGCATCGGCCACTACGAAAAATGGCAAAACTATACCTGCTATGTACTTAGTTTCAGCTGGAATAACCTACATTCTTCCGGAATCAATTTATTAAAAATAATTAACTAAATTACATTATTCCCGATTTTAAAATGCTATGCATGTGAACCACACCCACCATTTCATCTTGTTCATTCTTTACAACTAAAGAAGTAATATTGTAGTGCTCCATAATTTTTAGCGCATCGAATGCCAGTATTTTAAGAGGAACAGTCTTACAATTTTTTGTCATTAAATTAGAGATCTTAGTATTATGTATATCTATTTTTTTTTCAATGGCGCGGCGCAAATCTCCATCAGTAAAAATACCAACTAACTGATTATGTTTATTTACTATAGTAGTCATACCCAATTTCTTTGTAGTCATCTCTATTAATGCGCTACTTAAAACTGTATTTTCTCGAACCTTAGGAATCGCATCACCAGTATGCATCAAATCATCTATGCATAATAATAAACGTCTCCCTAAGATGCCTCCGGGATGTGATAATGCAAAGTCATTCTTAGTAAAACTTCGGCTTTCCAATAACGTAATAGCTAATGCGTCGCCCATTACTAATGCTGTCGTAGTACTTGATGTTGGTATTAAACCTAAAGAGCAAGCTTCTTTTTCAACGCTGATATCAAGATTTACCGATGCCTGCTTTGCTAAAGCTGAATTACCGTTACCAGTTAAAGATATGAGTGGAACATTTAGGCGCTTTATAATAGGTAATATCGTTAAAATTTCTTCAGTGTTACCAGAATTAGATATTGCTATTACCACATCATCTTTAGTGACCATACCAAGATCGCCATGGCCAGCTTCTCCGGGATGGACAAAAAAAGCTGGGGCTCCGGTACTCGCAAAAGTAGCAGCTATCTTATTAGCTATATGGCCGGATTTACCCATTCCCATTAATATTATATGTCCTTTACATTCGAGTAATATGTGACAAGCTTGTGCAAAGTTATCATCGATACGATCTCCTAATTTAGATATCGCTTGCATCTCGACACCGATCACTCGCTTACCAAGTGTACATAATGTATCTTTGTTTATATTTGCCATTTTGAACTTATAATTAAAATTAAAGTACAATTCGAGATGATTATACTATAAACTATCTGGCTTTCAACACAGCAATTCACATTTTATGCTGTCATTCCCGCAAAAGCGGGAATCTAGGTAGGGAACAGGCATGCCTGTTCCCTACTGGAGATCATCGCTTACGCGAGGATGACATGAGGTAGAAAATTATGAAACTATATAACTTTGAAGTCGGTTTAGATAAACCATTTTTTTTAATTGCTGGACCATGCGTCATTGAAAATAAGAAAATAGCAATTGAAACAGCTGTTTATCTTAAAGAAATTTGCCAAGAATTGAACATAAACTTTATTTATAAATCCTCATTTGACAAAGCAAATCGTTCGTCATTAGATAGCTTTCGTGGCTTGGGAATACAAGAAGGATTGCGTATACTGGAATCCATAAAAAAGGAAGTAGGTGTTCCGGTACTAACCGATGTCCATGAATATACGCCACTTAATGAAGTAGCTGAAGTAGTTGACGTGTTACAAACTCCGGCTTTTTTATGTAGGCAAACCGATTTCATTCAAAATGTTGCTCGCTTAGGCAAACCAATTAATATTAAAAAAGGCCAATTTATGGCGCCAAAAGATATGTTGAACGTTGTCGAAAAAGCGCATAGTGTAAATAACAAACAAGTTATGGTATGTGAACGCGGCGCCTCATTCGGGTATAACAATTTGGTAGTAGATATGCGTTCTCTAGTAATTATGCGCGAAACTAAATGTCCGGTAATTTTCGATGCATCCCATTCGGTACAACTACCCGGCAGCCAAGGTAAATCTTCTGGAGGGCAATGTGAATTTGTAACAATGTTAGCAAAAGCGGCGATTGCTGTCGGAATATCAGGTATATTTTTGGAAACTCATCCAAATCCTGAAACAGCTCTTTGCGATGGCGCTAACTCTTTGCCATTAACCCAAATGAAAGGATTATTAATTACTTTAAAAGAGCTAGACGAAATAACCAAACGCAATTACTAATTAAACCCGAATAATTCATAGATTCCCGCTCTCACAGTATAGGTGCAGCTTAAAGATTGAATTCCGTCATTTTGGCCATGGATTGGCCAAAATCCAGTGACAAGGATGTTTATTACACTTCGTCACGCAGTTCCTCGGGGATCCCGCGGTCAAGCCGAGGGGGATGACGTGAGATCGTCATTCTGGCCATGGATTGGCCAGAATCCAGTGACAAGGATGTTTAATTACACTTCGTCACGCAGTTCCTCGGGGATCCCGCGGTCAAGCCGCGGAATGACGACGTGAGTAAGGAATAACATGCTTTCTTACGTCGAATTCAATTAAGTGATTACATCTTTTTTATCACCACAGTACCGGCAATTTTATCATGCCAACCTTGTTTCCTAGGATCAAACGCAATCCACAGGAATCCCAAACAAAGAGGCAATGTTGAGATAAAATAGCCTAAATAGCGAATTATAAATTGGTTGGTAGAAGGCTCTTGTAAAGTCCTGGCATCAGCAATCACCAGATCAAATAACATCTTACCCGGAGTTGCAGATTTATATTTCCAAAATACTAATACAGCCATTAGTGGAAGTAGCCAACAAATAATGAAATCAGCTGGTCCTTTGATAAAATTATTAGCGGCAAAATACTTCGGACCATAAATAGCAATTAATAAAGGTAAAATTACTACTAGTGCTAAAACCGAATCAATCATTGAAGCAGCAAATCGAACTAGAAAGCCGCCATACTTAATATCGGCCATTTAATCAGACACTCTCTATTGAATCTATCTGTTGGGTTACACGAATAAAAGTAGCACATTTAGATAATTCCTTCAGGCGAGCTGCTCCAACATAAGTACAAGCTGAACGTACCCCCCCCAAAATATCTTTGATAGTATTCTCTACAGGACCTCGATATGGAACATTAATCGATTTACCTTCGCTAGCACGGTACTCAGCTACAGCTCCATGATGTTTTATCATTGCTTCAGTAGAGCTCATACCATAAAAACGCTTAAAGGTCTCACCCTCGGTTTCAAATATTTCACCGGAACATTCATCGTGACCAGCAAACATGCCACCCAACATAACAAAATCAGCACCAGCAGCAAATGCTTTAACTACATCGCCAGGAACTCGACAGCCGCCGTCCGAACAAACATGTCCTTTTACACCATGAGCGGCATCAGCACATTCGATAATCGCTGATAATTGTGGGTACCCAATTCCGGTTTTTGTTCGAGTAGTACATACTGACCCCGGACCAATTCCAACCTTAACAATATCTGCTCCCGATATAATTAGCTGTTCAACCATTTCACCAGTAACCACATTACCAGCCATAATAATTTTTTTAGGAAAAGTATCTCGGGTCTTTTTTACGAAATCTACAAATCGTTCGGTATATCCATTAGCCACATCGATACAGATAAAAGGGCAATTAACCGCTTTCATGACAACTTTCAACCGTGCAAAATCTTCATCATGAATACCAGAACTCACTAAGCAATGTTTAATAACATTCATACTTTTTCTTGCCTGCGATTCCCATTCCTGTTTTTCTTTAAACTTATCAATTGCTGTCAAAAGCTTATGCTTCGTTAATACTTTCGCCATGGCAAAAGTTCCGGTGTGATCCATATTTGCTGCAATAATAGGAACACCTTGCCACGTCAAATCGGAATGTAAAAATCTATAGGTGCGTTCTACATCCACCTCCGAACGTGATTTAAGTGTGCTTCTTTTAGGACGAATTAATACATCCCTAAAATCTAACTTTATATCCTGTTCAATCCGCATAACAACGCCTTCTTTTTAAAATAAAGCAAGTTTTGCATTGCATACCAACAATTATGGTGTATAATTTACATAACCAAAAAGATGGTGCTTATTTATGCCCAAGATTTATTTTACAACAAAGGTCGCCACCACTGAAACATTTTGTAACAGAAAAGATGAGAAAAACACCCTCATCGGCAATATCAGAAAAAATAAACATACAGTTATTGTTGCGCCACGACGTTATGGGAAAACTAGTCTTGTATGTAATACTTTAGAAGAAGGGAAATATCCTTTTGCCCGAATTGATTTATTTTGTGTTGTTTATGAAGAAGATGTTTGTAGAAAAGTAGCAAAAGGGATATCAACACTTATTAAGCAAATTGCTTCATTTTCAGAGAAAACTCTTAAAATAGTTGAGCAATGTTTTCAATCGGCCTACGTTGGATTTAAAGCTGGGCAAATAGAATTAAAAGTAGAATTTGGAAAACCATCATCCGATCTAACTGAACAACTGGAAGCCATTCTAGAAGGACTTGAAAAACTCGCTAAAAAGCATAAAAGATCAATAGTGCTTTTCCTTGATGAATTTCAAGACGTTTTAAAAATTGATCAAACCAATAAACTTCAAGCAGCAATCAGATCCGTAGCACAACATTCAGAATATGTAACTTATATTTTCTCGGGTAGTTCACGAATGATGTTAAATAAAATTTTTGACGATAAAAACCAACCATTATATATGTTATGTGATAAAATTTTACTTAATAGGATCGATGAAAAATATTTCAAAGATCATATTCAAAACGCCGCAAAGGAAAAATGGAATAGCTTTCTAACTGATGATGTAATTTCGCTTATACTAAAATTGACAGAATCACACCCATATTATATTAATTTTCTTTGCGATGAGTTGTGGGAGTTGAAGAAAAAACCATTGGCTAATGATATTCAACTATATTGGAATCATGCATTGCAAAAAAATAAAGGAAAGATTATCGCTGACTTAGAACCCCTTAATACCAATAGAATAAAGGTGCTTACTACAATTGCTTTACTTGGAGCAGTAAGCGAACCTAATAGTAAAGTTTTTCTCGAGAAAGTTAAGTTACCCCTCGCTAGTACACAGAATGCAGTTAAATATTTAATGGATCACGATTATCTATATATGTCGAATAAAGAAATCAAATTAACTGATCCACTTATGCATAAGTTTATCATTGAGCACTATGCTGATAACTAGCTTCTAATGCTTCCATCGCACTATTAATATCTGGGCGAGCTTCTGGTCGCTGTTTCCAACAATGACTTAGTAATATTCCATAAACCTCCGGACAATCTTCAGGTACTTTTGGTCGAGATCCTCGCTTTATTTTTTCCATAACTATTATGTCATTATCATCTTCCTGAAAAGGTACTTGGCGACTTGAGAGTTCGTATAAGATCATTCCATAGCTATATATGTCTGCTTTCTTTGTATATCCTTCCTGCTCGTATTTTTCTACATCCATTATCTCTGGAGCTATCCACCGTGCTGTCCCCATTAACC
Organism: uncultured Coxiellaceae bacterium; assembly: GCA_964345265.1. Classification (GTDB taxonomy): domain Bacteria; phylum Pseudomonadota; class Gammaproteobacteria; order UBA9339; family UBA9339; genus CAYFQQ01. The sequence continues at coordinate 1,434 of CAYFQQ010000133.1, read as the reverse complement.
CTTTCGTCACAGTCCCTGTCTTACCAGTCTTCTCTTTCGATAAACCAAAATCTGTTAATTTGGCTTGCCTATCTTTAGTTAGTAATACGTTTAAACTTTTTAAGTCTCGATGAACGATATCTTTTTCATGTAAATAAGCTAATCCTCGAGTAATATCCATCGCCATACTTAAGCGTAACGACCATGTTAGTTCTTCACTACTATGAAGCAAACTATACAACGACCCTCCTTCCATATATTCCATTACAATATAAAATTCCGGTTCAAAACACACACCAAATAGTGAAACAATATTAGAATGTCGCAAAGCTGCCATAATACCAACTTCACGATTAAACTCAGTCTTAGCACGTGAGTCAAATTCAATAGAATGTAGCCACTTAATTGCTACATCAATGTGTTGCCAGCGTCCCTTATATACTAGGGCAGAACCGCCTCCTCCTATCTTCTGCCCGAGTTTTAATTTCTTATATGGAATAATGAGAGATGTACTTATCGAACCATCTTTTGCTAACACAGGCATGCTCTTTTCCTTTGATTCTACTTTCGACGTAGAAATATTTTCTTTTTCTAAATCAATTTCTTCTAATTTAACTTTCTTATTCTTCCGATATAAAGTGTAACCAACTGTACCTCCTACAATACAAAGAACTAGACTTATCCCTCCTACGATCATACCTATAATAGTTCCTATAGAAATCATCCCTTCAGCTTCTGAACGGCTTAATTTTTGAGATCGGTCTGAAGTGTCCGAAGTAATCAGAAAAGAATCCGAAGATTCTCCTTGAGTTGAACTTCCCGTAATTGAAGATAGTGAAGAAGTTTCCACAGCTGATGTACTTACTTGAGAAGCCACCTCCGATGAAGAACTAAATGATTCCGATAGAGATTCACTTTCTGTATTTAAGGAAGATGTTGAGCTCTCCTTTATAGAAGAAACAGATTGATCCGATATATATGATGAACTTTTTATACTAGAAGAAGGTATGGTAGAACTTGAGGTCTCAAATGAACTCACTGTTGGACCATAACTGCTAACGGCGCTAGTAGACTCTGGGATTTGCTGACTGCTGCTAAAGTGACTACTGACAAAAGTATCATTCACACTAAATATCTGGCCGTAAATACCCCAACTACTTCCATCCTCACCATCGCTTCTCCACGTCACCACAAACTTGCCATTACTTAATCCTGCTACTGAAACGCTGTCTTGATGACTTGTCGTATATGTATTCACTTGAAATTCTGAGAGGAATTTGGTGCCGTTAGCATTGAATATCTGGCCATAAATACCATGATTATCTCCATCCTGACCATAGCTCTGCCATGTCACTACGAATTTGCCGCTAGTTAATACTGCTATAGAAGGATAAGATTGCCAATTTGTCGTATATGTATTCACTTGAAATTCTGAGAGAAATTTGGTACCGTTAG
>CAYFQQ010000132.1:0-3937 GCA_964345265.1 uncultured Coxiellaceae bacterium | reverse complement strand
TTCTAACTACATTCTCAACACATCGGCTACAAAGTTGTGGATGATCAGAATTACTGCCGACGTCTTCGCGATGATGCCAGCAGCGAATGCATTTTTCATGTGGCGATGGCATTACTTTTAACTGTAGTCCTTCGATTTCGGTTGTTATCGAATCTTTATCACGTTTACTAATTGGTAATACTGTTACTGATGAAGTAATAAATATAAATCGCAACTCGTCACCAAGTAATTGTAATTTTTTTAGCAAATCATTATCGCAGTATAAAATTACATTTGCATCTAAAGCCGAACCAATTTTTTCTGCATTGCGCAGCTTTTCTAATTCTTTATTAACTTCATTACGAATACGCATTAATTCATGCCAATATGCTTGATTCATCAGTTCATCTTGAAATAGTGGTGAGAGATTTTCATACCAGGTAGTTAAGAATATCGATTTGACTTGCTTATTTTTCATGTGTTGCCAAATTTCTTCTGCTGTAAAACTTAAAATTGGAGCTAACCAGCGTACCAGCGCGTGCAGAATATGATACATAGCGGTTTGTGCTGAGCGGCGCGGTAGTTTATCGGCTTGGGTTGTATATTGACGGTCTTTGATAATATCTAGATAAAAGCTTCCCATTTCAATACTACAGAAGTTGTGAATCTTTTGACATATAGTAAGAAACTGATATTCATCATAAGCTCGTTTAACTTCTTGTTGCAATATTCTTGCACTGTCCACTGCCCAACGATCTAATGCCAACATTTTATTAGTGGGTATGGCGTGTTTTGCAATATCAAAGTCATGCAAATTAGATAATAAAAATTTTGCTGTGTTTCGTAAACGTCGGTATACATCGCTGGCTCGTTTCAAGCTTACATTTGAACAGGGAATATCGCCACCGTAATCTGAACTTGCGGCCCATAAGCGTAATATATCTGCTCCCATATCATTAGAAAGCTTCTCAGGATCAATGACATTTCCAAGTGATTTAGACATTTTATGGCCTTCCGCATCTAAGACATGGCCATGAGTCAATATAGTTTTACAGGGAGCATGGCTATACATTGCTACCGCAGTTAATAATGCGGACTGAAACCAACCACGATGTTGATCTGAAGCTTCTAAATATAATTCAGCTGGCATGTGTAATTCTTCGCGTTGCGTAAGGATACAGCTGTGGGTTACGCCAGAATCGAACCAGACATCTAAAGTATCTGTGATTTTCTCATATTGATCCGCTTCGTTTCCTAATAATTCCTTTTCGTTCAATTTTAACCAGGCTTCGATGCCATGTTGCTCTATCAATTTGGCAACTTGTTCCATTAGTTCAAAAGTTTTTGAGTGTAATTCTCCAGTTTGTTTGTGAATGAAAAATGTTATTGGAATACCGTAAATACGTTGCCGTGAAATACACCAGTCAGGACGCTGCTCGACCATTTTTTTAATTCTGTTTTTACCCCAGCTGGGTAACCAATTAATTTTTTCGATTTCTGTTAGAGTTTTGTCACGTAACCCATTTTTATCCATGCTGATAAACCACTGCGGAGTTGCACGAAAAATCAGCGGTGTTTTATGACGCCAGCAATGGGGATAGCTATGTTGGATAGTTTCTAGGTGAATTAAATTACCGTTTTCTTGTAAAACTTTTATGATGTGATCATTAGCTTTAAAAACATATTCACCGGCAAAAAATTTGGTATTAGGCAGAAAACAACCCTTTGTATCAACCGGATTTTCAATCGGTAAGTTATAACGTGTGGCAACAAGATAATCTTCTAAGCCATGACCTGGGGCAGTATGCACAGCGCCGGTACCTGCCTCAATGGTCACATGCTCACCTAATATAATTGGTACCTGTCGATCTAAAAATGGATGTTGCAATAGTGTATCTTCTAGTTTTTCGCCTAAACATGTCGCAACAACAGAATAGTTATTAATTTTATAACGCTGCATTACTGAACTTAATAAGTTTGTAGCGATCAGAAAATATTCGTTAGCGGTTTTTACTAACGAATATTCTAATTTAGCATTTAGAGCTACTGCCTGATTGGCCGGAAGTGTCCAAGGTGTTGTAGTCCAAATAGGTACTACGATATTTGTATCTGTTTTGAGATTAATACCTAGACTGCTGATAAATTTATTTTTGTCTATCACCTTAAAACGAACATCAATTGCTGGTGTGGATTTATCTTTATATTCCACTTCAGCTTCTGCTAATGCAGATCCGCATGCGGTACACCAATGCACTGGCTTTTTGCCGTGCACTATATAACCATTAGCATGTATTTTTGCTAAAGCTCGAACCACATTAGCCTCATACTTAAAATCCATTGTAAGATAAGGATTGTTCCAATCTCCAACTACTCCTAAACGTTTAAATCCCGCACGTTGTATGTTCATTTGCTCTTTTGCATAATTTCGGCAAGCCTTTAAAAATTCTTCTCTAGTTACTTTATCACCAGCCTTGCCGATTTTCTTTTCGACATTTATTTCTATAGGCAATCCGTGGCAGTCCCAACCGGGCACATAAGGCGAATCATATCCGCTGAGAATTTTTGATTTTACTACTATGTCTTTAAGTATCTTGTTAAATCCAGTACCCATATGAATCTTTCCATTTGCATATGGAGGACCATCATGCAAAATAAATTTGTCGCGATTTTTTCTTTGCGCACGTTGTTGTTCGTATAGGTTAATATCTTGCCAATATTTTAAAATGTCGGGTTCACGTTGCGGAAGATTGGCTCGCATCGGAAAATCAGTTTTTGGTAGATTTAGTGTATCTTTATAGTCTTTCATATTGTTTAGCCTGATTCACATCTTTCTCAATTTGCTCCTTTAATAAATCTAGTGAAGCAAATTTTATTTCATCTCGCAATTTTTTTATAAATTGTACTTCGATTCTTGTTCCATAAATATCTTTATTAAAATCCAATAGATGTACTTCTAATACATTTCGAGTTCCATTTATTGTTGGTCTATTTCCCACATTAACTACTCCAATCACTGGTTTAGTATTTAATCCTTTTATTCGTGCAATGTAAACTCCGCGAATTGGTAACACTTTATGCCGTAAATAAATATTTGCCGTAGGAAATCCGATTCTGTATCCGAGCTGATTTCCATAGGCTACTCGCCCGGACATACTGTACGGTCTTCCTAGTAGGCGCTCAGCAGTTTCTAAATCACCGATTGCTAATGCCTGACGAATGTGAGAACTGCTTACTTTGGTATCGTCGACTTGAACCAATGCAATTTTTTCTGTCTCTATATATTTTTTTAGGATTGTATAGCCACCGGTTCGATTGCTACCGAAAGCAAAGTCATCACCAATGACAATATAGCGCACATTTAAGCTATTCAGCAAGATGTCTTTAACAAATTGTGTTGCAGTTAGGTTGGCTAACTCGGCATTAAACCGTAAGCATAATACAAAATCTATTGCGAAATTTTGTAGAATGACTAATTTTTCTCGTAACGTCATCAATCTTGGATTGGTATTTTCCTTCAAAAAATATTCCATAGGTAACGGTTCGAAGATAATTAATAATGATGGTAGATTCATTGTTGCGGCTCGAGAACATACTCGTTTGAGAATTTTCTGATGCCCTAAATGCATACCATCGTAATTGCCGATGCTAGCAACACAGCCGTGCAATTGAGATTTAATAGCATCAATACTACAGAATAATTTCATATATTTATGATAAATTTGTTATTTGTTAATTAAATAGGATGAATTTTAAATGTATATTCGTAGTTTCTCAATAAGCCTAAGTTATACGTCGAGTCATTCTCGCGAAAACACATAAGCATCAGTTTAAGATTTAATTTCGTCATTCTGGCCATGGATTGGCCAGCATCAGTAATGCCTGCGGCAAAAACGCCAGAGACTAACTTAATAATTGCCAAATAAGAAAGGAATTGCTAAAAATAATGCGCCCATGTTAA
>CAYFQQ010000131.1:0-1664 GCA_964345265.1 uncultured Coxiellaceae bacterium | reverse complement strand
AATAAAAGCATCCCATTTCCCTTGTTTATAAAAGTTTAACAAGTTTCTTTCATCTTCTGGCAAATGTTTTACACTGTTTTCCTTTAGCATAAAATGACGAGCTTTTTGATAAAATCTTATGCGCTTATAATCATCCAAAGTGAAGCTTTTAATTACTTGGCGCCGAATTGACATTGTGCGATACTTAGATGTTGGTGGTAGCACCAACTGGACCCGTGAACCATCAAGTAAGCTTGCTGATAGTAAGGGTTTCTGTAAACTAATTTCTTGCTGATTTTCATTAGCTATTAACTGAAACAACGTGCCTAAAGCACGTTCATCAAATTCCGTAATTTCATGACGGGTCAAAACACCATCTTTTTCAACATAAATTTCTTGTGGTTTATTTAATAATATTTCTGCGATATTTTTATCTTCAAGCCATGTTTTAAGCGGTGCTAATAGACCAGTAGATGTTGGCGCATAATTAGGCATTGTTACCTAACCTTAATACATTAAATACATTATAAAAACTTAGATCACGAGCAACAAACACGTTAATTTGCGCGCCTTGATAAATATGTAATGTCGGCTTTCTTGGCAATGTATTCTCTAACGACTGCGATGCTGATTGCGCGAATGACTGGGCTATAGCCATGCGATATTGTTGAGATGCATTATATTGGTCCTGAGAATTAACACCTACATTTGCTGCACCTGCACTTAAAATTGATAATAAAACCGCTTCACCAAATCTTGTAAAAAAATGAGTATTTATCGAATCTGCGCCTTGTCCTGCCCTTCCTAACTCATCTACACCTGGACTATCAACATTAATACTCACTCCATTTGGCAAAATAATACGTTGCCATATTATCATGACACGATTTTGTCCTTGTAAAATAGCAGATGAGTACTGGCCAATTAACCTTGAACCTGCCGGTATTAAAGGACGTTCGCCTATATACCCATAAACTGGCTGCGATATAACCGCTCTGACCTTACCTGGCAAATCAGAATTGATTGCAGATTCTAATACTGCATGTATAAATTCACCCGATACAATAGTATAAGCAGGATGTGGAATTTGTATTGCATCCATTGTACTAACTTGAGATTTAGAATTAGCAAATTTTGCGTCAATACTATTATCAGATAAAGTCGCCTCTTTGACTTGCGATGTTTGTTTTGGTGTGTTTTGTATACTTTGTGCCGAAACACTATAAATCCTCGTTGGAGCATTACGCCGAGCGATATACTCTTTACTAGACTTTTGTTGATTATTAGCAACTTGCGATTCATAAGCTATAGGACTTGATTCATTTAAATTGTGTAATTTAGCTAAATTAGCTTGTAATTCTAAATTAGAATCTTGAGGGTTTTTTGCATTGACACTTTGCATATTAGTTCGTTGTTTATGCGTGCCTAAAAAAAACATCATAATAAAGATTAATACTAAAATTACACCCGTAATCCAAAATATATCTCTCTTTTTAGATTTATGTTGAGTAACCTGTGAAGACTGACCAGCAACAGCAAATGTATCTTCTTGCGTTTGTTCTAACTTATCTTCCGCAAAATTTTCATTTTCTAATTCTTTGTCTTCGTCCATTTTCTATATCCTTAACCATATCTGAGTAGATTTTCTATCATTGTATTATTGAATATACTAGCAACTATGTTCT
>CAYFQQ010000130.1:0-2510 GCA_964345265.1 uncultured Coxiellaceae bacterium | reverse complement strand
CGCAAATTTAGTATGCTTTTTACATCCCTGTAGCCTGGATCCCGTCAATCCATGACGGGATGACAAAATTTAAATGCCAACGGAGTAGATTTAATTAACAAAATGAGAATTGCTGATATTCATCTACTGAATAATTATATCTTGGAGACAAAAAAATGTTTGCTCAAAATCATACGCCTGCTATTGAAAATATTCTTGATCTATTTGTCCCTACCATCTGTCGCACAATACTCTTCTTTGGAAATCAGGAAGGGGAAGAAGTTCTGAATAAAGCTTTAGAATGCTTAACGACATTACTAAATAATATATGTTGTGAAACTAAAACAACTTCGCAACAAGCCATTTCAGAAATAGCCCGAAATTTTGGTTTAGATCCAAATATAATTAAGACTGCAATTCCCTTAGCATCTAAAAACCCTGATATAAAAGAAGCAATACCAAATCTTAAAGATTTACTCAATGCAAGGATCGAACTTTATAAAGATCAACTACCGATATTAGCTGATAGACAACAAAAATATAAACTGAATCCAGATCGTTATCCTATTCCCAGTGAAGCTATATATTTATCAGAACCTCGTTGGAGCAGCAGTGGAGACCTTCAAATACTAGTTAAAGGCAAAGATGATATTAATTATTTCTATCAGTTGCCACAAGGATATAGATATTATGCCAATCATGGTTGGGTTCCACTACAGGAACTTGTTGATGCTATTATGAGTGAAAATGTAATTCACGCACGATTTTTAACCAATCGTGAAACCGTCGTTTGTTACCGGACGTATAACGTTCCGCAAAAGTTATTCGATAGACTTTGCAGTAATGGAACAACCCTTCCTTATAACGAGTTTGTAGAATTGGCTCGTCCAGTTGAAGAAGCTACGCCTAAATATATTATGAGCAAACACCAATATCTCATGGTTGGCTATTTGTGTGGTGTAATCGCGCCTGATGGTAAAAAAGGGGTATTTGATTTACACGGCTGGCAAGAATTCATTGCTAATGGGGTAGGCACTGTAGCAAATTTTGGTGTTGTAAAATACAAGGGGGAAGATGTCACTAAAGCTTTTTGGGAACGAATAGATCTAATGATGAATGTAACTCAAGCATTACCACCGGGTTCAACCATTCACACATGGATGGTATTCAATTTTAATGAAAATGATTACTCCACGGCAGAAAATAAATACTTTACATTCCTCCAGTGGACGAATCCACCATTATCAAATGTTACCCCAGAAATCCGTGATAAACTTCAATTATTAACGAATGCTATCGAAATAAAGGTATTAACGCCACTACCGACGAACGGTGCAATACGTTTTGTTTTTAATTCAGAAGCTCAGTGTAGAGATGCGTATATCCTTCTTACGCGTTATGGATACCGTTTCGGAAATGTTGATAATAGTATTTTTTTATCAGATGTTAAAATTATTGCTGATGTTGAGACCTGTTTAGGTAAACAAGCAGAATTACTCGATCCTGATTTAGTTACTTGTCACACTAGACTGCTTTTTGCCAATACAATCGATATGGAAAAAGCTATTGAAATTTTAACACAGCCAGGACGTGAAATTATTAATCCTTTGCATATTATTACTAGGGAAAATGCTGTTTATCTCAGTGGCAGAATCAACACAGAGCGATTAAATATTCAATTGCCTCAACAAAAGATTTGCTCAACTAGAAGCAAACAAACAAATTCTACTGCAGAAACATTTACTCGTTTTTCACAATTGGCCATATGGCCACAACAGCATTCAAACCCACAAGTACAAAAGCAAAGATTAACAGAAACGTTGTGTCATTTACTTCCAGAAAAGCTACACAGAGCAATTTCGATTAGTGATGAGGGAAATAACTTCAAAATTACTGTAAGTTCAGATGAATTTACACAAGCACAAAAAATAATTGTTAGACAAGCATTACGACTAATTTCTAAAACAGTCTATTGGTACAACGCACATTTTAATTTATCAAATGGAGTAAAATTTGATGAACACTATGCCGATTTTCGTGATGATATTCACGGAGAATGTGTAACAGCTACACTACAAAAGACTGAAGTTGAAAACTTTATACGCACATTATCTGATTATCATAATAATGGAAGATTATTAGCTTATATTTATCTAACTTTTGAGGCAGTACTCAAGTTTAAGGAAATAAAAGTCGACACTGACGTAACTAAAAGTACTCTAATACCTAACTCAGTGATAAAAAGCTACCAAGATAAGATAGATGAAAAATTGCAAAAGGCTTTAGATTTAGAAAAAAGTACATCGTGTACAAATAAACCATAATTAAGTGGTTTTTTTTCTGGCGATCAAATGATAGCCACACTACTTAAAAGTAGCATTCTCCAGAACCAATGTTCGATGCATGCGATTAGCTAGAGTTAAATCATGAGTAGCAACTAGAAAAGATGTTTGTAATTCTTTATTCAAATTTAGCATTAGATCAATAATCTGTTCAGCTGTTCTATGATCTAAATTGCCAGTTGGCTCATC
>CAYFQQ010000129.1:0-5609 GCA_964345265.1 uncultured Coxiellaceae bacterium | reverse complement strand
TCCTGCAACACAACAATTTTACACAGAGCTAGATGAGGCAATTATATCTGTATGCCTAAACGAGCAAACGCCGAAACAAGCATTTGAAAAATTGCTTAAGCCAAAAAAAGACATTGTTGTTCAAGAAACACCGTTTAATGGTGTAGCTCACACCGGTCATGATGAACAAACAACGAAAAGAATACCGCCTGATGAGTTACATGGGTTAGACATTACTGAACATGGCGCATTCCCTACCTCCTCACATGGCTAAACAGGACATAATTCCAGAATAGTCTGGCTATTCGAGGATGTGAGACAACATAAAATTCATCTAAGGGATCGATTCTACTGTGTAACGCTGCACAGTGAGAGTTTTGGACCAATAGTTCTGTGGCAGGCCGGCTTTTAATTTTAAATGCTCTAGAAATAATCTCGGATCAGCTAAAGATTCCCAAACAGCTGGTAAAAATGTACCTCTGTGTCCTTTGTCTGTAAGAATCAATCCGTCAATTCCCGGGCGCAATTGCTGAATTAAATCTTCTTCGGAACTAAATTGCATTAATTCCGGTTTATTTAGTATCGAGATGTGAATCTCAATATTGGGACGCTCGATATCGGTTAACGGCGAGAAACGTGGATCAGCGAATGCAGCAGCATAAGCATTATGAGCAATGTCTTGAACTAATGGTCGATGAGCTTGCAGTGATCCGATACAGCCGCGTAATCGTTTACTAATCTGTAAAGTCACAAAACTAGCGCCTTGTTCACGTAAACTTTCTGGATACTCGTTGATATCAACCGGTATTATTCGGTGGTTTTTTAGACCGTAATCAATTGCATCGTGTGCAAGTTTAAGCAATAATTTTTTATCGTCTTTGGAATATTTATTCATCACTTAATTTCCTCATAAAAATGAAACGCTCCGTAACCAACTACATGGTTTTTGGGTCCTGCCGTGTCACCGGAGTTACACAAATCAATAAGTGACACCTTCAATTTCTTTTCGGCAGCTACATGTAATAATCCTTTGATCGGAATTCTGCCACAGGCATGTTCTTCTTTTAGAGCATTTGGATTCAAATCTAAAATAGCTTGTGCAGCTTGTTTATCCATTTGCTGTGCAGTTGCATAATCATGATAATGACTTAGATCGGAACTAATCACTATTAAGGTTTCTTTGCCGTTCCAAAGTTGTTCTAAAACCTTTGCGACTTGATCAGCATCACACATACCTACAACTATGGGCACCAAAGAGAAATTCTTTAATAAGATTTGTAAAAAAGGCAATTGCACTTCTAGAGAATGTTCTTTGGCATGAGCTTCGTCGCTTAGTATAACTTCGGGTAGGGATGAAATTTTTGTAATCGTAACATGATCAATTTTAATTTGACCAAGTGGAGTTGCAAAGTAATCTGCTTGTGGGACAGCGATACCCCGAAATGGATAACGGTGAGAGGGCCCGAGTAATATAATGCGTTGAATTGCATTAGCAGCTTGTGCCAGGCATGCGTAAGCTCTTGCTGCTGTTTGGCCAGAATAAACGTAACCAGCATGGGGTGCAATTATTGCTTTGGGAATTGGCTGATTGCCCTTTGCGTTGGCTAGAAAATTGTGAATAGTATTTTCTAATTCCTTAGAATCAGCCGAATAAAACATACCTGCGACAGCAGGATTCCTAATTGTTGGCATAGCAATGCTCCATGAATTACTTTATAATAATTTTATTATTTTATCGCAGAAAAATATTTTTTGCTATTATACGGAACAGGCATGCCTGTTCCCTACAGATGATTGTTAGGCAAATTCCGTTGGGGTGTAGACCCCGTTGGGTAGATCCTGTTGGGGCAGACGCCCGTGTCTGCCCAACCGAATTGGGGAATTCATTATGAAAAATTTTCCTACCAAATATTGGCATAAATTGGATGATGGTCGAGTTCAATGTGATATATGCCCACGTGCATGTAAATTAAAGGAAGGGCAACGTGGTTTTTGTTTTGTTCGCGCACGAGAGGAAGACCAGGTTGTTTTAACAACATATGGTCTTTCAAGTGGCCTCGCAGTTGATCCCATCGAGAAAAAACCTTTGAACCATTTTTTGCCTGGCACCACAGTATATTCCTTTGGAACCGCAGGTTGTAATTTGGCATGCTTATTTTGTCAAAATTGGGATATAAGTAAATCTCGTGAGACGCATATTTTGGCGCATCGAGCGATGCCAAAAGACATTGCAGAGAGAGCGCAGAAGTATGGCTGTAAGAGTGTCGCTTTCACTTATAATGAGCCTACCATATTTATGGAATATGCTGTTGATACAGCTAAAGAATGCCATAAATTAGGGATAAAAACTGTGTCGGTAACTAACGGCTATATCTGTAATGAACCGCGCAAGGAATTTTATAGCCATATCGATGCTGCCAACGTCGATCTTAAAGGATTTACTGACAAGTTCTATAGAAAAATTATTGCTGGCACTCTACAACCAGTTTTAGACACTCTGTGCTATTTAAAACATCATACTAATGTCTGGTTTGAAATTACCACATTATTAATACCTGGTGAAAATGATTCAAGTGAGGAAATAGATAAATCTACCAAGTGGGTGGTTGATAACCTCGGCGTTGACGTACCGATGCATTTTACTGCATTTCATCCTGCATGGAAGATGTTAGATAAACCGCCAACGCCGATTGGAATTATCAAAAGAGCACGTCAAATAGCATTAAAAAATGGCATCCGTTATGCTTATACTGGCAATATAATCGATATTGAAGGTAGTAGTACCTATTGCCATAATTGTAAAAAACGCATAATTGAACGTAGCGGTTACACCATTACTTCTTATCAATTAAATGCTGAAGGTAATTGTAAATTTTGTAATACTCCATGTGCTGGAGTTTTTAACAAATGAAGAATCCAAAATCGATATTAATTACCGGCGCTTCGAGCGGAATAGGGGAGGCATTAGCAAAAGCGTATGCTGGATCAAGTATTGTCTTATCGTTAACTGGACGTAATGAGGAACGTCTCAGAAAAGTTGCCGAGCAATGTAAGGAACGTGGTGCAACTGTTGAAATATCCGTCATTGATGTCAGAGATACGGCAAGATTGAGATCATGGATTGAAGAACGAGATGCTAATATACCATTAGATTTAGTAATTGCTAATGCTGGTATTTCCAATGCTGGTGAGGAAAAAGGTGAACAATTTGATAAAGATATTTTTACAGTTAATTTGTTTGGAATTCTTAATACAGTTTATCCTGCTGTTTCAGTTATGCAGAAGCGAAAACATGGTCAAATCGCTTTGATGAGTTCAATGGCAAGTATTATACATGGGCTTCCTCGTGCTCCTGCTTATTGTGCCAGCAAAGCTGCGGTCAAATCTTTTGGTGAAGGAATGCGTGGTAAATTACGGGATGTTGGAATAGAGGTTGCAGTGATTTGTCCGGGATTTGTTAAAACACCGTTAACAGATGTTAATAAATATCCCATGCCCTTTTTGATCTCTGTAGAAAAAGCTTCTAGAATCATTGTTAAAGGTCTTGCTCGTAATAAGGGTTTGATTGTATTTCCAATGCGGATGTATTTTTTAATGTGGTTACTCCATCTTCTTCCTCATAAACTAGCCGAACGTATCGTCGCGTGGGTGTAGGGAACTACTTTCTTGTCATACCCGCGAAAGCGGGTATCCAGGGATCTAAATTAGGCTAGATTCCCGCTTTCGCGGGAATGACGTCCAAAATTAGAGTCGTTGTGTAAATTGATGCTATAATAAATAACAAAATTAATATAGGAGAATAAAAATGACAATTTTAACAATAATTATTATTGCCCTTGTGATCATTGGTCTATGGTTTATTGCTATTTATAATAAATTAATTCGTATGATCGAAGCGATTAACAATAATAAGAAACAGATCGATATACAATTGGATCGGCGATATAAAGTATATGAATCATTAATCGAAGTGGTTAAGAAATACATGGATTATGAAAGAACCACATTAAAAGAAGTAGTTGCCTTACGAAGTAAAGCTCAACAAGCGGCAGCAAGTGGTAACGAGAAAGAGAGAATGGAAGCGGAAGATGCTATATCTAAAATCGGTGCTGGCTTAAATTTAGTATTCGAGCGATATCCTGATCTTAAAGCTGATAAGAACGCTCTACAATTGCAAGAAGAAATTGTTAATACTGAGAATAAACTTACCTTTTCTAAGCAGGCATATAACGATAGTATCGAAAAGTATGAAGCTACTCGTAAATCATTCTTTGAAGCGATGGTGGTAAGTTTGTTTAGCGGTAAGTTGCTGAAGGAATTTATGTATTGGGGTATTACCGAAGAGCAGCGTAAGCAGCAAGAAGAATATAAAGTTAAGATGTAAATTCGCTTTTTTTAAATATGAATAGTTTATCTGCATATAGCGCCTCGGTTGCAGATTGGCGTAAACAGTTACGCATTAATGAACGGCGTACTAAAATAGTTATCGGATTATTCATTTTAATCTATTCGGCTGTTGGTATGCTGATCGATTTATATTTACATTCTGGTCCTGTTTACACACCAAATGGTTTTATTAACGTTCCTTTATCTGAAACGTTTATCAATTTAATAACTTTCGAAATTATACCTTGGGCGACTTTAATTATGGGTGGCGTAGCGGCTATTTCGATTTTTGTTACTTTTTCTTTACATGACAAGCTTATGTTGTTAGGAACTGAATATCATGAAATAACTGCTGATAGTGCGCGTTCATTGGAAGAGCAACAACTTTATAATGTCGTTGAGGAAATGAAGACAGCGGCAGGATTAAGATATATGCCTAGAGTATTTATTATTGAAGCTGATTATATGAATGCTTTTGCAAGTGGTTATAGTGAAAAATCGGCCTTGGTTGCCATTACTCGCGGTTTGATGCAGAAATTGAATCGTAGTGAATTACAAGCAGTTATGGCTCACGAGCTTAATCACATTCGACATCACGATATTAAATTAACTTTAATGGCGTCAGTATTGAGCAATTTGATGTTGATAGCTATAGATATGTTATTTTATGGTGTTGTTTTTGGTGGTGGGCGTCGTCGTGATAATCGTTTAGTTGCGGTAATAATTATTTTGCGTTTTCTGCTACCACTTTTAACAGTAATTTTATTACTATATTTGAGTCGTACTCGAGAATATATGGCTGATGCTGGTGCAGTTGAGTTGACTCGTGATAATACTCCGTTGGCTAACGCATTACTTAAAATTCGTGGTGATCATCATCAGCATAAGGAAACGTATGGAGAAGAGTATCTTAGAACCCCTCATGAAGATGTGCGCCGTGCAGCTTATATTTTTGATCCTATTCAGGCTGGTATTGAGCCAATCAAATCATTAGCTAATCTTTTTTCAACTCATCCTTCTATTAAAGACCGATTAAAGGCATTAGGGTTTACTTTGCGAAGTTAGGAATTCACATTTTTAATGGTCGTCCTTGCGACTGCTTATAGGCTCACCTTAAAAATTTAATTCGTCATTCTGGCCATGGATTGGCCAGCATCAGTAATGCCTGCGGCAAAAACGCCAGAGACTAACTTAATAATTGCCAAATAAGAAAGGAATTGCTAAAAATAATGCGCCCATGTTAA
>CAYFQQ010000128.1:0-14178 GCA_964345265.1 uncultured Coxiellaceae bacterium | reverse complement strand
ATCGCTACATTACATAACGTTGATGCAATTAAAAATTATAAAGAATTACTCGGTAAAATTGATGCTGTTAGTATCGTTGTACCTACAACTCTCCATTACTCAATTGCTAAATTCTTTTTACAAAACAATATCCACGTACTATTAGAAAAACCTATCACGAGTACTGTGGAAGAAGCTAAAGATCTCATCAATATCGCCAAAATGAATAAACTAATTTTACAAATCGGCCATTTAGAACGCTTCAATCCAGTATTAATGGCTCTGAAAAATACTCTGCAAAAACCGCTTTTCATCGAATCATTACGTTTGGCTCCATTTAAACTGCGTAGTATAGATGTTAATGTAATTCTTGATTTAATGATCCACGACATAGATATTGTTCAGTACTTAGTTGATTCACCTATTAGACAAATTCATGCCAGCGGTGCTCCAGTACTATCCAACAAAGCAGATATTGCAAATGTACGAATTGAATTCATGAGTGGCTGTCTTGCTAATGTTACCGCTAGTCGAATCAGTTTAAAATCAAAACGCCAATTGAGAATCTTCCAACATAATGCCTATTTTTCTGGAGACTTAAACAATAAAACTCTTGGCATACATCGCAAGGGCGATAATGAAATGTTTCCAGGTATACCCGAGATTATACGAGAGAATTTGTCTCTCCAAGATAGCGACGCTCTACTCGATGAAATCAAAGCATTCCTTGATTCAATTACTAATAAAACTCCACCACTGGTTTCAGGTGAAGACGGGATGCGTGCTTTGCAAACTGCTATGCAAATAACCAAAATTATCTCATCCAATATAGAAAAATATCGTGAACAATAAGCGCCAAATTTTAATAGTAACCGGCGAGGCTTCGGGAGATTTACATGCCGACAAACTAGTCAGAGATGTTCATAAATTAAATCCTAATATAGAATTTTCTGGTATGGGCGGAGCAAATATGTGCCAAGCAGGCGTTAATATTATTGTAGATACCACTGATCTTGCAGTAATGGGTCTCTTTGATGTACTAACTCATCTTCCCAAAATATATTCAGCTAAAAAAATCATTTGTAATACTATAGTAAATAATCCTCCAAATTTACTTATCTTAATAGACTACTCTGGTTTTAATTTGCGATTAGCAAAAATAGCGAAACAAAATGGAATAAAAATTCTTTATTACATTAGCCCACAACTCTGGGCTTCAAGGCAATGGCGCATAAAAAAAATTCGCAAATATGTGGACAAAATGGCGGTGATTTTCCCGTTCGAAATAGGTTTCTATAAACAATTTAACGTACCGGTTAGCTTCGTAGGACATCCTCTGCCTGATGTCGTTCACCCATCTATGTCAATTGACGAAGCCAAACAAGAATTTGCTCTTAACCCACAATATAAAACGATCGGTTTATTTCCTGGAAGTCGTAAAGGAGAAATTAAACGTTTATTACCTATAATGCTAAAATCAGTGCAACTATTGAAACAACAATTCCCTGATATACAATTTATTTTAGCCCTTGCTTCTTCACTTACCAAGGACGATTTAAATCCATATTTACAAAAAGCTGATATAGAAATTAAAGTCATTGCAAACCAAAACTACGACATCATGCAGGTATGTGATGCAATCATTGCAACATCTGGAACGGTAACATTAGAAATTGCTCTGATGGAAATTCCAATGCTAATAATCTATAAAATCTCTCCCCCATACTTTCCAATAAAATTAATAATTAAAATTCCTTATATTGGACTTTGTAATATTATCGCGGGAAAACAGATTGTAAAAGAACTATTGCAACAACATGCTAATCCTAAAAATATCAGCACTGAAATTGCTTGCATTCTTACTGACGATAATTATCGCAATACAATGATTACTGAACTTAAAAAAGTAAAAGAAAAATTAACTACAGGAAAAACAGAAAATTTAGCCCAATTAGTGGTAAATATGTTGGTGTAACCCGAATTCGACGTAATTAGTATAAGTCATTAAGATTTAATCCGTCATTCTAGCCAATTTTTTTACTATAATGAAGAATTATAGCTCCTAGCAAAGCAATAATTCCGCCTGTGAGCGATAGTAATAACGGAATTTCATTCAAAAGCAACCAGCCAAGCAAAATGGTTAAAATAGGTATTATATATAAATAACCAGCCGCCCGTGAAGCTGGCATGTGAGTTAGAATAAGGCCCCAAGCCGCATATGCTAATGCCCCAGGAAAAACTCCCATATATACTGCTGCAAATGTTGAAATTGTCAACGCATGAGGTAGTTCAGTAATAAGTTTTGGTAAAAAAATTAGCATTGCAGCCGTACCACTCCAAATTGCTAATGCAGCTAATTCCATACCATTTATTTTACACAACAAAGGCTTTTGCAATATAGAATAAATAGCTCCAGCAATAGCAGCTAATAAAATATACATGACACCCCAACTAAACTGCGTGCCTCCCCATTTGCTTACGGCAATTAAAACGATTCCTATAGTACTTATAAATATACCAAACCAAGCAATATGGTTTACACGTTCCTTCAAGAATATTACTGCCAATAACACTATAAAAACCGGAACCTGGGATACAATAAAACTTGCTATCGCAGATGATACAGTGATCTCTCCATAGTTAAGTGCTATATTATATACTCCTATACCAATAACGCCGACTAATATGATCCTGATAAACTCGTTTCGAGTTAGACATTCATTTACACTTCGCGATTTTAAATACAAAGGGATCATCACTATTGAAGCTACTAAATACCTCAATAATGCTAAGGTATCTGGAGAATAACTTTTTAAACCAACACGAATAGCAACGAAAGCTGATGCCCAAAATAATGCAACTAAAAATATAAATATATAAGTTTTTATCGAGAACTTTTGCATAACAGAATAATAATACCAATCACAACAACAGTACCAATATCCACACTATGGCAGCATTAACAAGTGCAATTAAAACCGCTGCTGAGCTCATGTCCTTAGCACGAGCAGAAAGCTCATGATGTTCTTTGCCGATCCTATCGACGATTGCTTCAATAGCCGAATTTATTAGTTCCACAACCAAGATCAACAATATAGAAAAAATTAACACAGCTTTTTCAGCTACAGAGTGACCGATATAAAACGCTAATGGAATGAATATTACACACAATATTAATTCCTGACGAAACGCTGTTTCAGTTTTAAATGCAGTTATCAAACCACGCATTGAATGATGAAGAGTTCTAAATAAACGAGCAATATTAAATATACTTGCATTATTCATGATCTATTTCTCTAACTATACATTTCAAACTACCACTTTCAAGCCGTGCTTTTATATTATCACCAACATTTACATCTTGTGCACGACGTAAAATTTTACCATTTCCATCCTGAGTAACAATCGCATAACCGCGGTTTAAAGTCGCAAGTGGACTTATAGTTTGCAAAGCGCGGCTCAAATTAATTACTTCAGAATGTTTGTGTTTTAACAAATTGTTCACCGCCAAATTAATCCGTTGCTCTAAATTATCTAGTAGTTGCGCATAATCCTGCAATCGTCGACCCGGGTGCTGCAAACGTTTTATTAAATTATTCAATGTCAGTTTAGCCCGCTGTAAATTTGTTTGCACTAAGTGAATAAATTTAGTTTGCAAATGCTTTACAGTATTCAACCATTCAGTAACATCAGGACTAACTAACTCCGCAGCAGCTGAAGGTGTAGAAGCACGTTGGTCAGCCACGAAATCAGCAATAGTAAAATCGATTTCATGACCAATACCACTTATAACGGGAATGCGACTCGAAAATATGCTACGAGCTACAATCTCCTCGTTAAACGGCCAAAGATCTTCTAATGATCCTCCGCCTCGAGCGACGACTAAAACATCGCACTTACTATGCTGATTAGCTAATCCGATAGCGCGGACAATCTGCTCAGCAGCTTGATTTCCTTGTACTTGAGTCGGATAAATTATTATCGGTATACTAGCAAAACGACGTTTTAACACACTAATTACATCTCTAATAGCAGCTCCTGTAGGAGAAGTCACTACACCGATGCACTTAGGCAATCTGGGAATTGCTTGTTTACCTTCAGCCGCAAATAATCCTTCTTTAAATAATTTTTTCTTCAGCTCCTCAAATTTGTTACGTAAAACCCCATCTCCTGCCAGCTCCATATTATGAATTATCAACTGATAATCGCCTCGTTGTTCATAAACACTTATTTGTGCTTGTGCCAAAATATGGATACCATTTTCAGGAGTAAAATTTAACAGATGATTCTTGCCGCGAAACATTGCACAGCGCACTTGGGCAAATTCGTCTTTAAGAGAAAAATAAATATGTCCTGAACCTGGTTGAACAAGATTAGAAATTTCTCCTTCTACCCATACTAATGGAAAATTACCTTCTAATAAGGAACGTACTTCCTTATTTAACTGAGAAATAGTATAGACTTTAGGTGCTGTAGTTGAGGTTTCAAACATAAAATTTAGTATAACAAATTTGTCAACATCAAGTAAAAACAGTAAACTGCACAATTATGGAAAAGATAATTCAGCGAGCAGCATTAACTTTTGATGATGTTTTACTTGTTCCTGCCCATTCTAGGGTCCCCCCCAAGGATGTCCAATTAACTACTTATTTAACCAGAGAAATTTCTCTAAATATTCCTTTGCTATCTGCAGCAATGGATACCGTTACCGAAGCAGAGATGGCAATAGCTATGGCTGAAGAAGGCGGTATTGGTATTCTGCACAAAAACATGCCAGTTGAGGAACAAGTTGCGCAAGTTATAAAAGTAAAGAAATTTGAAAGCGGCGTAGTCAAAAACCCCATTACTGTATCACCGCAAACCACTATTAGGGAGCTATTAGAACTAACTAAAACTCATAAAATTTCCGGAATGCCAGTAGTTGAAGGTGAACAATTAGTAGGAATTATTACTAATCGTGACGTACGATTTGAAACTAATTTAGAACAACCGGTTGCCAATTTAATGACTCCAAAACAAAAATTAGTAACAGTAAAAGAAGATGCAACAAAAGAAGAAGCTATTGCACTGTTACATAAACACCGCATTGAAAAAGTTCTGATTGTTAATGACGAATTCCAATTACGTGGCATGATTACAGTCAAAGATATTTTAAGAGCAAAACAAAAACCTAACGCTTGTCGCGATGAGTCAGGGCAATTACGAGTCGGTGCTGCAGTTGGTACTGCAGCAAACACCGAGCAAAGAATAAGTGCTCTAGTAGAAGCAAATATAGACGTACTAGTCATTGATACTGCACATGGACATTCGCAAGGAGTGTTAAATAGAATCCGCTGGATCAAACAGCATTATCCTGATGTGCAATTAATAGCCGGTAACATCGCAACCAGTGATGCTGCTTTGGCATTAGTAAAAGCAGGCGTAGATGCTGTAAAAGTTGGTATCGGCCCTGGTTCTACTTGTACTACTCGCGTTATTGCTGGCATTGGTATACCGCAAATTACTGCCATCTACAATGTAGCACAAGCTCTGAAACGTAAAAATATTCCAATTATCGCCGATGGTGGCATTCGCTTTTCAGGCGATGTATGCAAAGCTATCGCTGCTGGTGCTTGGAGCGTTATGATTGGTAGTCTATTCGCTGGTACCGATGAATCACCTGGCGAAATAGAATTTCATAACAGTCAACCTTACAAAACATATCGCGGCATGGGTTCCATTGGTGCAATGGCTCAAGCTCAAGGTTCTTCAGACCGTTATTTTCAAGAAGTTACTGATGGAGCTGAAAAATTAGTTCCTGAAGGAGTTGAAGGTCGAGTTCCCTATAAAGGGAGCCTCACTACGGTAATTTATCAATTACTAGGAGGCCTGCGAGCCGGTATGGGATACACTGGATGCGGTTCAATAACAGAAATGCGTAAAAAGGCACAGTTCGTTAATATTACCAATGCGGGTGCCAAAGAAAGCCATGTTCACGATATAATAATTACCAAACAAGCGCCTAATTACTAACAAATCAACGAGATTTGTAACTAATGGAATTCTTACAAACTTTACCAGCTGAAATAGTAATCTTCTTCATTTTCACATTTGTAATAGCTACTGCCGGAACTTATTTTACTCGAATAGCTGATAAATTAGCTGACGTAACTAAGTTAGGAGAAGCTCTTTTTGGAGCTATATTCGTAGGGATCTCTACATCGTTACCAGGAATAGTAGCTTCGGTTACCGCAGCTTATCAAAATCACCCTCAATTAGCAGTAAGTAATGCAATAGGAGGTATCATTTTACAAACGGCTTTTTTAGGAATCGCAGACATTGCTTACCGCAAAGCTAATATTGAACACGCTTCTGCTTCACTGACAAATTTAATGCAAGGAGGATTATTAATTCTACTGCTAACCTTAGTCCTTTTAGGAATGTTTACTCCCGATGTAAGTTTTCTTGGAATAAGCCCCACATCAATACTTTTAATAGTTATATATTTAGCTGGCATAAAACTGATAGCCATGTCTCGAAAAACTCCGATGTGGCGTCCCAGAAAAACTCCACAAACAGTAGCTGATATACCTCACTATTTCTATAAAACCAAACGGTCAGTCAGAAAATTATGGCTGCAATTTTTCATCTTTGCACTAATCGTAGCCTTTGCAGGATTCATGATAACTGAGGCAGGTATAGGGATTGTTGCACATACTAGATTACCTGAATCCTTCGTTGGCGGCTTATTCACCGCTGGCTCTTCATCAATACCAGAGTTAGTAGTAGCGATTGCAGCAGTAAGACAAGGCTCTCTTGCACTAGCAATGGGCGATATTATCGGTGGTAATACATTCGATATACTGTTCATCGCTTTTGCTGATTTTGCATTTCATCGTGGTTCTATTTATCACGCGCTAGCGACTACACAGGTCTTCATGATCGCACTTACTTTATCACTCACTACAATTCTACTTATTGGATTACTATACCGTGAAAAATATGGCCCTGGAAGAATAGGCTGGGAGAGTTTGTTAATCCTGATTTTAAGTATGAGCGGATATTGTTTAATATTTTTTAAACTAGTTTAGGAGTCGAAAAATATGGCAAAAAAAGCAAAAATTTCAAAAAATCTTGAAAAGACATCTGGAATAAATGTGGAAAACAAAGATGCACATGCAACTAAAATCAAGATAATAAACTACAATGCAAAAAACATCACCGAAATAGAAATTACTAAACCAGAAGAATGTATCCCTTTTAAAGAAAAAACCACTATGAGCTGGATCAACATTTGTGGATTAGGTAATATCGATATGATCGAGAAAATATGTAAATTCTACGATCTACACCCACTAATTATTGAAGATATATTGGACACTGAGCAACGCCCTAAAATAGATGTGTTTGAAGATTATATCTTTATTTCGATGAAACTAAACTTATACGATAAAAACACAAAATTATTAAGCATTGAACAAATAAGTTTAATTTTAGGCGATAACTTTGTCATCACTTTTCAAGAAAAGCCAAGTGAAGTATTTAGATCAATTTATGGACGTTTGCTAAATTCACAAAACAGAATCAGACGATTAGGAGCAGATTATCTTGCATATACTTTGATCGATGCAGTAGTAGACAATTATTTCTATGTCATCGAAACAATCGGTGATGTAATCGAGGATATTGAAGAAAACGTGATTGTTAACCCTACTCCCGCAACCATGCATGCGATGCATACATTAAAAAGGGAAATAATATTTTTTAGAAAATCCGTTTGGCCTTTGCGAGAAATTATTAATAATCTACAACGCAAGATATCTCCGCTAATTTCTGAAGAAACAGAGTTTCATTTTCGAGATGTTTATGACCACATTATTCAAGTAATCGATAGTGTAGAAACATATCGCGATTTATTAGCTGGAATATTGGATTTATATGTATCTAGTATTAGTAATCGTATGAATGAAATCATGAAAGTACTAACTATTTTTGCCACAATTTTCATTCCACTAACTTTTATAGCAGGCCTTTATGGAATGAATTTTAATCCTGCTAAAAGCCCCTTTAATATGCCAGAGTTAAACTGGTATTTTGGTTATCCTTTTGCCTTGGGGATTATGGCTATTGTAGCTATTATAATGCTAATATTTTTCAAAAAGAAAAAATGGTTATAGGATTAACACCTTACAAAGCACTATTTACCAATTTCATAACAATACTAGTTGCCGTAAAACGGTTTTGTAATGCCGCAGCTATAAATCCAGCTTCAGGAGATAAACATGGATTAGCATTAATCTCTAAAATAAACAGATTATTATCCTTATCAACTCTAAAATCAATTCTCACATAACCATTAAGGTCCATTGCATACCAACATTTAAGACTGATCTCTTTTAGTTTTTCAATTAAATTCTGATCAGTTTTCTCAAATTCAAACTTTCTTACTGAACTACGGTATTCTTCACTATTTTCTAACCACTTTGCATTATAAGTTAGGATTTTTGGCTCATCTTTAAGATTAAAACAAATTTCTGAGACTGGTAATATTTCAGGCCCACCGGTATCACCTATCAAAGCCACATTAAATTCGCGCCCATCGATATACTGTTCCGCAAAAAAATCGCAACTATATTTTGATTCGCGTTTTTCAACTTCTGCAATAAGCTGCTCTTCACTCTGTGGCTTGATAACTGAATTCTCATCCAACGCAAAAGAAGCATGCTCATGTATAGGCTTTATAATATACTTCATATCGCTACGGAAATTATTGTGTGTTAAATGCAAATTATACCAATCAGGAGTCGGAAGATTTTGCAATTTCAGAATTTTCTTTGCTAAAGTTTTATCCGCAGTTATATATAGTACCTTGGATGAGGCTCCAGTAAACGGTATATTTATTTCTTCAAGTAACGCTGAAACAAAACTAGCAAATCGACATTTCCCATCTAATTCTTCAACCAAATTAACAATAAGATCTAATTTTTCAGCATGAAGACGTTTATATAATTCGGCTAAATTTAAATCGCATTCTAATCTCGTAACTTTATAGCCCTGCTGTTTTAATACATTTTCAACAAAATCGACCTGCACTAATAAATCCTGTTGATCCTTCCGTGTTGGGTCCTCGATTTTATTAAATAAAATTAATACATTCATAATAGACTCATATTTCTAAATAATTATGCAGGATGTCACGTCATTCCCGCGGAAGCGGGAATCCATCGGTTCTAATGATTTTTTTCTGGATCCCGCATCAAGTGCGGGATGACAAAAGAGAAGTGCGGGATGACAAAAGAGAAGTGCGGGATGACAAAAGAGAAGTGCGGGATGACATAGAGAACTTTCAGGTGCGTTCATAACTTAACTCGTTGTAATGCGGAATCAAGAATCATTTTAATTAATTGATCATAAGGTATATCTAAATGACGGCACAAAATCACCAAATCTGAATCAACCGGATGTAGGCCAGCCAATGGATTAATTTCCATAAACATCGGTTCTCCCAGCTCATTCAATCTAATATCTATCCTACCCGCATCTCGGCAACCTAACCCACGCCAAGCACGTAAACTAATCTTATCGATTTTACTAACTAATTGTTTTTCTTCAAGAAGAGTATATTCGACTTCGTTCTGATAATTCGCTTTTGTTTTATAACAATAAATGTTATGGATAGACTGATTCTTAAAATTTATTTCTAGAATCCCTAAAACCCTAGCTTCTTTGCCGGTACCAATTATGCCAACTGTAAATTCACGACCCGAAAGATAGGACTCAACAAGGACAGGTTGAGAGAACTTTTTAAGTATTTCTGAACAAGAAGAATGCAATTCAGCATCTGAATAAACAATTGAATCGCTACTGATACCTTTTCCAGTACCCTCGGCAACAGGTTTCACAAATAGGGGATAAGATAAATTTATATTCTGCAATTCATTACATGAATTAATAACTTCAAACTCCGCTGTAGGTATACCAAGATCTCTGATTAAATGCTTAGACATTCCTTTATGCAAACCCATTGTCAGTGCTATTGGATCAGAAAAGGTATACGGAATTTTATATGCTTCCAAAATATATGGAATAGTAGCTTCACGTCCAAAACCATACATGCCTTCAGCGATATTAAAAACCAAATCCCACGATCGGTTTTGGGAAAGGGCTACGATCAATTGATGTAAATTACCAATTTTTTCCACTTGATAATTTCCTAAAGAGATTATAACATCAGCTATACTATCTATCGTTTCTTGCTTATCAAATTCCGCAGTTTGTTCTGGTGAATATCCTTGGGTAAGATAATCACTCTGTAAATCATAAGTAAGTGCGATTTTCATAAATGATTATTTACACCCAACAGGATCAAGATATCGATAAATCTCACCTAGATGATTTTCGAGAATAATTTCATCGCCTTCTCGACCTTTTACATATTCTGGTAACAGTTGAATCTTGCCTCCTCCTCCAGGAGCATCTATCACATAAGAAGGAACCGCATATCCAGACGTGTTACCGCGCAATCCATGAATTATCTCAAGTCCTTTACTTATTGAAGTCCTAAAATGGCTAGAACCAAGAATTGGATCGCACTGATAAATATAATACGGTTTTACTCGCGATTTCAATAAGCCTTGCATTAATTTCTTCATAGTATCTATATCATCATTAACCCCAGATAATAGCACAGTTTGGCTACCAAGTGGGATACCGGCATTAGCTAATTTTTCACATGCCAATACTGTTTCCTCAGTTAACTCATCCGGGTGTGTAAAATGAATACTAATAAATAAAGGATGATATTTTTTCAGCATTCTGCACAGAGAAGATGTTATACGTTGCGGTAATACTGTAGGAGTTTTAGTACCAATACGGATAATTTCGACAGACGGAATTTTACGAAGACGTTTCAGTAACCATTCAATCGGTTCATTTTCCATAGTTAATGGGTCACCACCTGACACCAAAACATCACGAACCTGTGGATGCTGTTCAATATAACTTAAAGCCTGTTCCCAATTATTCCTAGTCAACTGACATCCGACGTGGTCACCTACCATTCGCGAACGTGTACAATATCGACAATAAGTTGAGCAACTATTAGTCACTAAAAATAACACCCGGTCTGTATAACGATGCACTAAACCAGGAACTGGGCTGTACTCATCTTCATTTAAAGGATCTTTTTGTGACCACTTGTCGTAAAAAAATTCATTTTGTGTTGGAATTATGGCTTTTCTAATAGGCTGTTCCGAATAATTTGGATCGATTAGCCGCATATAGTGTGGAGTAATTGCTATCGGTAATATATTCTTAGACATTCTAAAAGCGTTTAATTCAGATTTTGACAGATTAACGAATCTCATTAAATCTTTTAATGATGTAATTCGATTACGCAGCTGCCAATGCCAATCATCAATTTTTTTAGCCGAGATGTCTCCAAAAAAATGATCATAAAATTCAAACCTCGGAAGAGACGAAAAATTGATCGGCTTCAATTTTTTCGGCCGAGCAGGATATGGATCAGCGTCTTCTTGATTTAAATGAATCTGCATTTGTTTATTCCAAATCAATCAAAATGTTATTTAACATCGAAAAACTGATGGCGGATAGTAAGTTACTTTTTACTAAGACTGATTTTGTTGAGATTTGCTCTAAATGAACAATTGAAATAAAACAATGCTTAAAGCTAGAGGTAGACAGTGACATCGTTTACACCAATTGTGTGAGTGTTTGATAAACAAAGGAGATATGTCAAAAACACTATCGCCATCCTCAATAAAGACAGAAATTATTTTGCACATTTCAATAACAATGTCTAGTTTTTTTAAGTTAATTAAAAAAAAATTTTGTATAACCTGAATTCGACGTAACATGAGGCGTAAGTCATCGATAATTACAAGATATTAGTCATTCCGGCCATGGATTGGCCGGAATCCAGTAACAAGGATGTTTAACGTTCATTACGTTGAGCCGCGTGGACATTGGATCCCGCGGTCAAGCCGCGGGAAGACGAAAAGAATTGTGGGATGACGTGCTTTCTTATGTCGAATTGAGGTTTGTATAATTAAATTATGAGTATTTAACACAATTTACAAATCATTAAAAATCGAATATTAGACGCTGAAAAGCTTTACCAAAGGCCTTGTGGATCAGTGAAACTACTAGCAGCAAGTAAAACCAGAAAAGACTCAACGACCAACGGCCGATCAATTTGCCACCATTAAATGTTTGCATAGAAATCAACGTGTCGGCTGAAACCACCAAATCCGGAGTTACTTTTCTACAACTACCCGATTTAGCAAAAGCCATCAACCAATTTCCACGCCTCACACTGCGTGGTTCAATGGCTATTCCTGAAGAGACTGAAGATTTTGCAAAACAAAGAGTAAATTTCCGCAAGGTTAAACAAGCTCACGATGTTCTTAAAACACAATACCCTAACCTAGACACGCTTTCTATGGGAATGAGCAATGACTTTGAAGCCGCAATCGCCGAAGGTGCAACTATAATTCGCCTCGGTACCGCTATTTTCGGCCCTCGTTTAAAGCCTCGCTAAGGTCTTCGATTAGATCTTCAGAATTTTCTAGGCCTACAGAGATCCTAATTGTTTTTTTGGAAAACCCAAATTTACGTAGATCCTCTTCCGAAAAAGCTCTATGAGTCATTAAAGCAGGAATTTCAATTAACGTCTCAGCATCCCCTAAACTAACAGCAAGCTTTGCTAGTTTCACACTTTCTATACATTTTTTTGCCACAATATTATTACCACGTAATTCAAAACTCAAAACACCACCAAATCCTTGCATCTGTTTTTTTGCTATATCGTGTCCGGGATGCGACGGTAATCCTGGATACATAACTTTCTCTACTTTGGGATGATCACAAAGGAATTCTGCTATAGCTTGAGCATTTTCTTGATGTTTTTTAACACGTAATCCTAATGTCTTTAGGCCTCTAAGTAACAACCATGCATTAAAGGGACTCATTACACCACCTAATTCACACAAGTAACCAAACTTTAAATCAGCCAGATAATCTTCATTTTTTGCAACAGCGATACCTCCGAGTGTATCCCCATGGCCTGAAATATACTTAGTCGCGCTGTGCAACACAATATCGGCTCCGAGTTCCAATGGCTTTTGCAAAAACGGAGTTGCTAAAGTATTATCCACAACAACTTTTATGTTAGCTTGATGCGCAATTTTGGCAATTTCAGAAATATCGATTATAGCTAATGAGGGATTAGTAGGAGTTTCAAAATATATTACTTTAGTATTCGGTGTAATTGATTGGCTTACATTTTCAATATTAGTCATGTCTACAAATTGAGTTTTAATACCGAATCTTGGAAATAATTTTGTAATTGCTGAATAAGTAGATCCGTAAAGATTACCATGCGCTAAAATGGACTCTCCATGTTTAACTAAAGATAATAACACACTCGTTATTGCTGCCATTCCGGAGGCAAAACAAACTCCATTAACTCCAGACTCTAAAATTGCAATGCGTTTTTCTAGTAAATTAATAGTAGGATTTCCTCCACGAGTATACACATAAGCTTTGCGTTTAAAACTAAAGGTATCATCTGCTTGTTGAAGATCATTAAATGTAAAAGTCGAAGACATATATATTGGAGGATTTAGAGCTTGATGCTGATCCGGCTCAGCTCCTGCATGAATTGACAAAGTATCAAAATGTAGTTTTTTACTTTCCTTCATATGTAATCTCTTATTCCGTGTATCTATCTTTACTTTAAAATTAACCTTTCCAAAAAGCAACTAGAAAATTCTGATGGACAATTACTACTTGTATGTTATATTTATTTACTATTAAAATTTAGTTTAGGTATATTGATATGAAAACAATAAATATTATTTTAATTAGCTCTGCTATTTTTCTATTAGGAGGATGTGCTACGCCTCCATCTTCTCCATCACAAAATCCTTATACGCAGGGCAATGTTACTCTTAACTTGAAAAAAGGAGTAACAACACAACATCAGGTAGCAGAGGTTTTTGGAGCACCTAACATAGTTAGTCAAGATAGCAACGGAGATCAGGTTTGGATTTACCAAAAAGATAATGTAACAGTGGAATCTGGATCAACTAGTGATTATTTCACAATCCTTTTAGCAGGAGCAAGTAGCAGAAGCAGTGAATATCAACAATCATCACGAACTATGACACTTATTATACATTTTGATGGAAACGGTAGAGT
>CAYFQQ010000127.1:0-2709 GCA_964345265.1 uncultured Coxiellaceae bacterium | reverse complement strand
AACAACAAACTACTTAATCCATCCGTAGGTCCATGCGGCTCATTACTACTTCCATCTTCCGATCCATATATATCTATAGATCCACTTATCTCCTTCGATGCATACCCAAAACCATCTCCATCATAATAAGTCGGTATCACATCTGATGATAAGTTTTCTACATCATTCGCATCTCCTTGAACTCCTCCCGTTTCATCATGGGCTAATGTTACCTCTTGATTCAGTCCTACATAAATCCCATCGTCCTGAAATCCAATCTCTATTGCATCATCCGAAGTTGTTGGTCCTCCACCATCGACTATTGTTACATATATCTTATCTGCAACGGTTATCTCTTCATCAGGATCTGATGGTATCGGATGTTCGATAGCCTCAAATTGCGATAACCATATGTAACCATCCTCATGCAAATATACACCAAACACCACATCTCCTGTGCTGCTACCTTCTCTACCCCAAACAATGTTATCGTTGCCTAAATCTGTGTATAAAAGAATGTCACCTCCACCTGTCCTATCAAAACCACTGTCTGTGCCATTAAACGTATTACCAACAGCATCACTTAAAAACTTATTGGTGAGACCACTTGGAAAATCAATATAATTACTACTTTTCGCTGTGCCTATTATATCCAAATCTAAGCTCGTGATTGCACTACTAAAATCATCCGGTAAAGTTTCTAATGTATCAGTTGCATTCGGATCGGTTTGAATTCCTGATGTTTCATCATGCACTACTGTTATATCAACAGGTGGTTGTACTACTTCTGGTTGTACTACTTCCTCTGGCATCACACCTCGTCGTTCTTCCTCTGGAAACTTGAACTCCAATGTACTGGTATCAAACCCATGAGTTATTTCAGGATTATCTACTTGCTCAATTGTAAAAGGTGGGCCGGCATGGCTCTCGGATAATTCTTCTGGTGTCGGTTTTTCTTTTCCTACATCAGGTCTTTCTAGCCGGACGACTTCTTTTTCATCTTCATCTTGAGGCGCTTGATCTTTTTGTTCTTGATCAGTAACAGTTGCGGTGTCTGTTTTTTGATCATCGACTTCTGGAACAACATCTTTTAGTGAAGATTTAGAACTCTCAGAATCTGTAAGTTTAGACCACACATTTTTTAGTGCAGATATAATCTTATCAAGAAGACTTGTAGTATTTGTAGCCATTGCGGTACCTCCATTTACCATCAATTAATTGATATCCTTAAGAATATTCATATTATACCGCATAATTGAATAAATCTAAAGTAAAATTTCAAATTTATTCACTTCCTGATGTAATCGCTCTTTTTTCCGACTCTTTGTTCCTTTTATCTCCATTTTGCCTGCTAAAATGGAGATAGACGATAAATTTTGTTTTACAATCTCAATTTATTTTTATATAATTATTCTTTTAAATTCATTGATGACTCAAAATGGCGATAATAAAGAGATTCTTCAACTTACCTAAAGGAAGTTTTTTCCTATTTGGGCCGCGTGGTACTGGCAAATCTACGTGGTTACAACAGCAATTCCCAAAAGCTTTATGGATTGACCTGTTAGATCCAGCAATGGTACGTATATATAGTGCTTATCCAGAACGGTTAAAAGACGCGGTATTTGGAGCAAATACAAAAACCATTGTCATTGATGAAGTACAAAAAGTTCCCGAATTATTAACTGTCGTTCACAGTTTAATTGAACAAAAAAGAAATCTTCGTTTTATTCTGACCGGTTCAAGTGCACGTAAACTGAGACGTACTGGTGTAAATTTATTAGCAGGACGTGCTGTAATACGCAATTTACATCCCTTCATGGCAGCTGAATTAGGTGATGAATTTAATTTTAACAAAGCACTTCAATTCGGACTGGTGCCTCTTATATACACAAGTAAAAATCCACTTGACACACTGCTAGCATATATCGGTCTTTATCTCAAGGAAGAAGTCCAAAGTGAAGGTTTGGTCCGTAATATAGGTAACTTTTCAAGATTTCTAGAAGTAATTAGTTTCTCTCACGGATCAATTCTAAATATAAGCAATATCGCAAGAGAATGTTACGTTTCGCGTAAGTTAGTTGAAGGATATTTAGATGTTTTAAAAGACTTATTATTAAGTTACTGTTTACCCGTTTTTACTAAACGTGCTAAACGTGCCACTACAATTCACCCAAAATTCTACTATTTCGACGCGGGGGTTTTCCGCAGCTTACGATCTCAAGGACCACTCGATAAAACTGATGAAATAGCCGGTATCGCACTGGAAGGTTTAATCCTGCAACATTTAAAAGCATGGAATGATTACCAAGGAGCACCTTATAAACTTTATTATTGGCGTACCCGTTTTGGAGTCGAAGTGGACTTCGTTATCTACGGAACAAACGGATTCTGGGCAATAGAAGTAAAAAATAGTAAGAACCTTCACATTCATGACCTGCACAATCTATCTGCTTTTTGTGAGGATTATCCAGAAGCAAAGCCGTTAATGCTCTATCGTGGGCAAGAGAAATTAAAAATAAAGAACATTTTATGTCTTCCCATAAACGAATTTTTAAAGAATTTGTGGCCAGGAAAAATAATTATATAAACTGAGGTGTACAAAGATTTTTTGTCACAGCAATTCTCATTTTGATGCTGTCATTCTCGCGAATGCGAGAATCCATTTAATTTGGGGCTCTTTGGATACCCGCCTTCGCGGGTATGACGTGAAATAGCACTTAAAATTGGTCA
>CAYFQQ010000126.1:0-13865 GCA_964345265.1 uncultured Coxiellaceae bacterium | reverse complement strand
TTGGCCGATATAATTAGCTAAACGCTTTGGCCGAATAGCACGATCGACTGCTTCGTCTTCAGTAGTATTTTCTATGGTAAATAAGCGTTCTTCAATCATCATAAAATATAAATTTATCTGATAATCTTGCAATTATCCACAATAATCATAAAAATATATGCAATGATGAGTATAAGATTATGAATAACAATGTTGAAAATCTATCAATCACCATAAAACGGCTTAAACAAGAAATAGCAAAACTGAAAAAAGTTAAAGAAGATGCAGAAAAAGAAAAACTAAAATATTTAGCCAAAATGAACAAGTTCGTTACTGGGCAAGAACAAACTGAAGAAAAATCCGCTGAAGAGCACACACGCGAAATGATTAACTACCTTAATAATATTATCGCCCTTATGCCCGGACATATTTATTGGAAGAATAAAAACGGAGTCTATCTTGGATGCAATGACCAACAAGCTAAAACGCTAAAACTCAATTCAGGTAAAGATATAATTGGTAAAACAGATCATGATTTACCCTGGAAAAATGGCGCGGCTAATTTAATTGCAATAGATAAAGAGGTAATGCGCACTAAAAAGATTCACATAGTAGAAGAACCCGTAACTTTACCAGACAAGAGTGAGGCTATCTTTTTATCACAAAAAGTTCCGTTACTAGAAAAAAATGGCGATGCTATTGGCATTTTAGGTGTATCTGTTGATATAACACAACAAAAACAATTAGAGAAAAAACTAAAAGCAGCTAAAGCTGAAGCTGAAGCAGCTAATATAGCTAAAACAGAATTTATGGCCAATATAAGTCACGACATTAGAACTCCCATCAGCGGTATAATCGGAATGACACAAGTACTCGAATCTCGACTAGATAATACAAAAACAAAAACTTTTGTGCAAACAATAGCTAAATCTGCCAATCAACTCTTAAGAATTTTGGATGAAATCATCGATTTTAGCAAAATTGAAACCCAGCATCATTCTGTTCGTTGTAATAATTTTAATTTAAAAAAATTAATTGCAGAAATAATAGAAATGTTTACTACCACTATAAAAGAAAAAAACATAAAACTATCTGTTAACTATCAAGATAACATTCCAACCTGGTTTATTGGCGACGATATACGCATAAATAGAATATTACTAAATTTAACAAGTAATGCTATAAAATTTACTAAACAAGGTTATATATCAATAAATGTAACAATTCAGAAAAAAATAAATAACAAAGTTATTACAAAATTAACAATCAAAGACACCGGAATCGGTATTCCAAAAGATAAAATTCCATTTATATTTGAACAATTTTCACGTCTCTCTTCCTCTTATAAAGGCACTTACAAAGGAATAGGACTGGGACTGGCAATCGTAAAACGTTTCCTAACTGAAATAGAAGGTACCATTAGTGTTACAAGTCAAAGAAATAAAGGGTCTGTTTTTAGCTGTACTATTCCATTGGAATTACCAAAAAAACAACTCGAAAAAGATCCGAAACACCACATATTTGAAAAAAAACATATAAATAAAAGAAATCATTGTTCCAAATTAAATATACTTTTAGTCGAAGATGATAAAACGTGTCAACTATCTCAGCAAATATTGCTTACTGATATGGGACATAATGTCTACACAGCTAATTCCGGCGAAGAGGCGATAAGACTAATCACAAAACCATATGATTTGATTTTATGTGATATCGGATTACCGGGTATAGATGGATATATATTAGCAGAGAAAATAAGACTATCAAAGAACAACAAAAACACTCCTATAATAGGACTAACTGCGCATATTTCTAAAAACTATAAAAAACCCTTCTCTGATTATGGAATCAATAAAATTTTACAGAAGCCAATGAACATAAAAGAAATACAACAAGTAATTTCCAAATTCACAAAGATAAACTAGAAGGTTCAGAAGCACTAATACGCCCCTCATCCATCGGAACTTCAAGAACCGACGATCTAAGAGTCATATCCATACCAAGCCGAGCATAATTAAGTAATTGTTTATAAGCAATTTTCATGCTTTCGGGTAGTTTATGCACACTCACTGCCATCAATAAATCAAAAGCAGTAATATAATCTCCTCTCTGACAAATAAATTTCCTAGCTTTTTCAAGTTTCCTTTCGGGTGTCAAAGACGAATATTTACCACTCAAACTAGTGGAAAAAAACATTCTTTTAGTAGGTATTGATCCAATACTTAAAGCACGTCGTTTCTTAAAGATTGATCCATCTTTACTATATAAAGCGCCATCTGAACTAGATTTTCTTAAAGGAAACCCCACAATACCAAACTTTCCATTTTTTGTATTTGTACATGGATTAGATGATATTCGAGAAGGCGAAGACGATGACATAAGCAATTGACTCATAATTTCAGCAAAATTATCAGAACGAATATCTTTCTCTATTCCACCACCTCGGGATATTTTACTTTCTACAACTTTTAAAGATAAATCTTTATGAGAAACGGGGGTAAACTCGATTTGAAGATATCCCGCACGTTGGTTCTTAATTATCAACTTTCTAACATATCTAAGTACAGGAGTTTCTTCAGATGTATAAACAATAAAATTGAATAATTTCGCCATCGCATAATAAATAGGTAATTCTTTTTTTATATATATTTGAGAATTACTTAGTTGAATGGAATCGGGGTTCTTATTATAAAAATGCTCTTTGATAGTCTGGTCTATTTCAGGGAGTAATGCTTCAGAATTTTGCAACTGTTTAAAAAAACCTATACCCTCTTCATATGCTTGTTCATCTTCAATTCTTTTCCCGATACCATCACCGATACCTTTACTAGAACAATATCGAACAGTTACAAATCTTGGATACTTTATTCTATATTGATTAATAATATAACTACAATCTTTCACCCATTGTTGGGCTCTTTTTTCACCTAATGGCAGAACTTCTTTCCCAAATTCTTCATCACTCATATTGGAACAATCTTTATCTACATGATTTAAACCACAATTACTATCAACTATTATCAAACTAACATTTAATCCCACATTATGTAATGCAGATAGCATAGCATCTAATTTTTCCGGTGTATAATCTCGGCTATCTACACTTACAAATAACGCAGCACTCTTGCCTTCTAATTGCTTAAGACTTTCTGGCGTTAAACATCGTAATTTTCTACCTTTACCCGGCGTTCCCTTTATGCTTTTAACAAGCTTCGCTGACCATAATTCGGCTGAAGATATTTGTCCTTTTTTTCCATTTTGCTTCGTGCTTTTAACTGTGTTAGATTGCGGGAACATAATTTCTTCTCTAAGGACTTAACTAATTATATGAAAAACATATTATTATGTCCATTGATATCTCTAAGATATCATCATAATAAAATATATTTCCAATTTGAAAATCACATAGCGAATCATTCGTCATTACATTGTCCTTGTAACGCTAATCGAATTAGCTGTTCACTAGATAGATTCTTATTTTTATGTCTGATAATAGCTTTGTGAGCTTCCTGCGGTTTGTAACCTAGAGCAATTAGAGCGCTAATAGCATCATTGATAGCTGTATTCTCCACAACAGAGGTATCACAGCTCTCCATGTCCCAATTTCTTAAATGATCACGCATTTCTATTAATAAACGTTGCGCAGTTTTTTTGCCGATTCCAGGTAAACGCACCAGAGTAGCTACATCATTGTCGATAACACATCTTACAAAAGTATCTGCTTCGACACCTGAAAGAATCGTTAATGCTAACTTAGGGCCGACACCGTTTATTTTTATCAGAGCTCGAAATAAACTGCGCTCTTGTTTATGTACAAAACCGTATAATAACTGAGCATCTTCTCTTACTACTAGATGAGTATATAAAGCTACCTCTTTACCAATACTTGGTAATTGATAGAAACTAGTCATTGGTACTTGTAGCTCATAACCTATACCACCTGCTTCTACTACTAAAGTAGGTGCTTGTTTTTCTAATAAAATACCACGCAGTTGTCCAATCATTTATTTACACTCTCTTTTAAGGTATGAGCATGACACAGAGCTACAGCTAACGCATCTGCAGCGTCTTCTTGAGCTTTACCTTTTAAATCAAGTAAAACCTTAACCATATGTTGAACTTGTGACTTACTTGCTGCTCCATAACCAACTACTGCCTGTTTTACCTGTCGTGCTGAATATTCAGCTACCGAAAGATTGTGTGCAACTAAAGCGGTGATTGCTGCACCTTGAGCTCGCCCTAACTTTAAAGCTGAATTAGCGTTAATATGCATAAACACTTGTTCAATGGCTGTTTTGTGTGGCTTATAAACGTTAATTACTTCTGTAATACCAGAAAAGATCTGCTGCAAATGCTTAGCGAACTCTTTACTGGTAGCACGAATGCAGCCACTTGCTATATATTTGTCTTTAAAACCATCTGAATCAATTACTCCATAACCGGTAATACGCGAACCAGGATCAATACCAAGTATTATTGCCATTTCTCTAAAACTTCTTCAGAGATATCTGCATTATGATATACACATTGTACATCATCTAACTCTTCTAACATATTAATCAAATTCAACAGCTTCTCTGCTGCATTTGGATCCAAAGTTATTTCGGTATTAGGCACCATGCTGATTTCCGCATGATCCGGCTCTTCTACGTTTTCTGCAGCTATTGCATCTTTTGTTTTAGCAAAGTTATCAATCGAAGTTATTACCTCAATACTACCATCTTCACTAACTACCACATCGTTAGCCCCAGCATCCAAAGCTATTTCCATAATCTTATCTTCATCACTTCCCGAAGCAAAAGTAATCACTCCCTGTTTGTCAAACAAATAGGCTACAGAACTAGTAGTACCTAAATGTCCACCATACTTCGAAAAAGCATGTCTGACTGCTGCAACCGTACGGTTACGATTATCTGTTAAACACTCTACTAAAATCGCCACTCCATTTGGGCCGTAACCTTCATAATAAATCTCTTCAACATTGATTTCTTCACCTTCTCCAGCTCCCCGTTTAATGGCACGATTAATGTTATCTCGCGGCATATTGTACGCCAGTGCTTTATCAACTGCGGAACGTAATGTAGGATTTTTATCAATATCTCCACCTCCCTTTCTTGCAGCGATAGTTATGGCACGTATTAATTTAGTAAATATCTGTCCCCGCTTAGCATCTTGACGAGATTTTCGATATTGAATATTGACCCATTTACTATGTCCGGACATTTCTCTTCCTATTTACTCTTTTTTAGGATTCTGATTCCTAGTTCCCGCAGCTGCTCACTAGAAAGCTCCGATGGTGCATTAGTTAATGGGCAACTAGCAGTCAATGTTTTTGGAAATGCAATTATATCACGAATTGATTTGCAATCAGTTAGCAACATAACAATTCGATCAAAACCAAATGCGATACCTCCGTGCGGAGGACAGCCATATTTAAAGGCAGTTAATATATGACCAAATTGAGTTTGAGCAGTCTTGTTATCAATACCCAAAACGTCAAAAATTGCTTGTTGTAATTTTAGATTATTAATACGAATTGAACCGCTACCAATTTCTTGTCCATTTATAACCATATCGTATGCCCTTGAAAGAGATTTTCCAGGATCAGCTATCAATTTCTCAGGATCATTTTCTATTGGAGCAGTAAATGGATGGTGCGTAAAAGTCCAACCTTGTTCAGTTTTTTCAAACATCGGGTAGTCAACTATCCATAAAGGCCGCCATCCTCCTTCGAGTAAATTATGTTCTCTGCCCAGCTTAATCCGCAACACACCCATGGCTTCATTGATTAAGTCTCTCTTGTCTGCTGCAAAAAAGATTATATCATCATTTTGTGCAGCGACTCGTTGTAAAATTGCTTCTACAATCTCAGGTGATAAAAATTTTAAAATGGGCGATTGTACACCATCCATACCAGCATTAACGTCAAATACTTTAATATAAACTAATCCCTTAAGGCCGTAATCGCTCACAAATTTTGTATAATCATCGATTTTCTTGCGACTAAGTTCGATGCCTTTGGGTAATCGCAACGCCACTATTCTTGTATCAGGATTAGACGCTACTTCAGCAAATATTCTAAATTCCGATTCCTTCACTAAATCAAGTACATCTACTAATTGCAAAGGTATACGTAAATCTGGCTTGTCTGTGCCATACCTACTAACTGCTTCCGCATAGGTAAGTCTTGGAAAGGGATCAGGCAAAGCTACATTTAATAATTTGGTAAATAAATACCGTATCATTTCTTCTAATAAATCCTGAATCTCTTTCTCATTCATAAACGACATTTCAATATCTAATTGAGTGAATTCTGGCTGTCGATCAGCTCGTGAATCTTCATCTCGAAAACATCGTACAATCTGATAATAGCGATCTAGTCCTGCAATCATCAACAACTGTTTAAAAATTTGCGGGGATTGAGGCAATGCATAAAATAATCCCGAATAATTACGACTCGGGACCACATAATCTCGAGCCCCTTCTGGAGTAGTTCTGGTTAACATCGGAGTTTCAATTTCAATAAACCCACGTTGGTCTAAAAATTGGCGTATGGTCTGTGCTGCTTTGGCACGAAATATAATACGGTGAGTCATATCACTGCGACGTAGATCTAGATAACGATATTTCAGACGCAGTTCTTCACTTAACCTCTGATATTTATCTATATGAATTGGTAATGTCTGAGATTGGCTTAGTATTTCTAAACTGATGCATTCCACCTCTACTTTGCCACTAGGCAAATCCTGATTAATTGTGCCTTTAGGTCGCGGCCTGATCTTGCCCTTTATTTTAATTACATCTTCACTATGAAGCTGTTCAGCACAAGAAAAAGCTTCTACGTGCTTTGGATTAACTACAATTTGCACAATTCCTTCACGATCGCGTAAATCTATAAAGATCAGACCTCCATGATTACGGCAGCGATGTACCCATCCATAAAGTTCAACGTCTTCATCTAGCAATGATTCATTAATTTGTCCACAATAGTGGGTGCGCATAACAATTTCTCCTTTTTGAACCTAAATGTTTTGTCATTTTTACTTAATAATAATAGTATTGTAATGTTATTTTTTAAAATTCACTATTGTAGAGAACAATTATTATGGATATTAACCAATTATTAACTTTAGCCGTAGAGCGCAATGCTTCTGATTTACACCTTTCATCTGATCTATCTCCTTGGATAAGAATCGATGGAACTTTGCAGCAATTAGATATGCCCAAATTTAGTTACAATAAGCTACTCGAAGCATTAAAAGCATGTATGGATGAATGGAATCGTCACAAATTTGAGGAAAGTTGGGAAGTCGATTTCGGTTATGAATTGCCAAATGTAGCTCGATTTCGCGTTAATGTTTTTAGACAGGATCGCGGCGTAGCTGGAGCGTTTCGTACTATTCCGAGAAAAATTCTAACGCTAGATGAACTACAAATGCCACAAATTTTAAAAGACCTCGTGATGTTGCCACGCGGACTAGTCTTAGTCACCGGGCCAACTGGATGCGGGAAAAGTACTACTCTGGCAAGTATGCTTGAACATATCAACGAACGTAAAAGTGATCATGTTATTACTATTGAAGATCCTATCGAATATATGCATACCAGTAAAAAATGCTTAATCAACCAACGTGAAGTAAATCATGATACCAAAAGTTTTAGTGCAGCATTACGTTCCGGATTACGCGAAGACCCAGATATTATATT
Source organism: uncultured Coxiellaceae bacterium (assembly GCA_964345265.1). Lineage (GTDB taxonomy): Bacteria > Pseudomonadota > Gammaproteobacteria > UBA9339 > UBA9339 > CAYFQQ01. Next base: position 6,179 of record CAYFQQ010000126.1, on the reverse strand, counting down.
AGTTGGAGAAATGCGTGATCTAGAAACTATTAGATTAGCATTAACTGCTGCTGAAACTGGCCATCTGGTTTTTGCGACTTTGCATACTTTATCTGCAGCTAAAACTATCGCAAGAATCATAGATGTATTTCCAGGTGAAGAACGCTCATTAGTTAGAACCATGCTATCAGAATCTCTGCAAGCTGTTATATCACAGATCTTGATAAAGAGAATTGGTAGCGGGCGTATTGCGGCTACTGAAATTATGATGGCTACCCCAGCGATACGTAATTTAATACGTGAAGACAAACTACCACAAGCTTATTCTATAATCCAGACCGGCACCACACTTGGTATGCATACTCTGGATCAGGATTTGTTACGTCTAGTTGCAGAGGGAATAATCGATGCATCTATAGCAAAAACAGTAGCTCAGGATCAGCTGTCATTCGAAAGTTAAAAAATTTTATGATAAAAAGCACTGAGAAAAATTTAACTTTTTTAGGGTTTGATTTTGGGCTAAAACGTATCGGTATTGCAGTAGGACAAAGTGTAACAATGAGTACTACACCATTGCCAATAATTAAAGTACAAAACACATCTCATTGGAAAGCAATTGCTAAACTTATTGCAACATGGAAACCATATGCCTTAATCGTTGGGATCCCGATCAATATGGATGGCTCAGAACAATTTATTACTAAGTTCGCACGCCGTTTTGCTAAACAATTATCTGATCGATTTCATCTGCCAGTGCACCAAGTAGATGAACGTTTGACTACAAAAGCAGCGCGTGAAAAAATTTACGAAACCGGAGGATATAAAGCATTACAGAAAGCAGCTATTGATAGTGTCGCAGCTGGATTAATTCTTGAAAGTTGGATGCGCGAAAATTATGGATAATATCTATAGATCAAGATAAAATAATATTAACTTCTCAATAAAAGGACGTTTATTCATTGCGCCGCGCCGGCCTGGATCCCGCGGTCAAGCCGCGGGAAGACGAGGAGAGTTACGGGACGAGGGTTGAATACACAAGAACGACGAAATAGAAGTTACAAAATAATTACTAAAAGCGGTTAAATTCGAGGACTCCTTAGTGGATATATCTGTTTGGAAAAAATGTTTAGACAGTTTACAGAACGAGCTTCCTTCAAAGCAATTCAATACATGGTTGCGTCCTTTACAGGCTGAAGTTAAAGACGGTAATTTACTATTATTTGCTCCTAATCAGTTCGTTTTGGATAACGTCACTGAGAAATTCATGGATCAAATTAACGAGGTGTTATCCTCTTTTTGTGACGGTAATACTCCACAAATAAAATTAAAAGTAGGAACAAAACACTCAGCTACAAAAAAGCATAAAACGTCATTTACTAAGATCACTCATCAAAGTCGTCTTAACCCTAATTTTACTTTCGATAACTTCGTAGAAGGTAAATCTAATCAACTTGCACGAGCCGCAGCAATTCAGGTTGGCGAAAATACCGGCAAAGTTTACAACCCGCTATTTATTTATGGTGGTGTAGGATTGGGTAAAACACATTTAATGCATGCAACAGGAAATTTAATCTTAAAGAAACAACCTCATGCTAAGGTATTGTATTTACACTCTGAACAGTTTGTGGCAGAGATGGTAAGAGCTCTGCAACGTAATTCTATTGATGAATTTAAGCGCTGTTACCGATCATTAGACGCGTTACTCATCGACGATATTCAATTCTTCGCCAGGAAAGAGCGATCTCAAGAGGAGTTTTTCCATACCTTCAACGCCTTGCTTGATGCCCGACAACAAGTTATTTTAACTTGCGATAAGTATCCCAAAGAAATCGATGGTTTAGAAGAACGATTAAAATCCCGATTCGGATGGGGATTAATCGTGGCAATTGAACCTCCTGAATTAGAAACCAGAGTGGCTATTTTAATCAGCAAAGCTGAGTATTCTAATATAGAGCTATCTCACGAGGTTGCATTTTTTATAGCCAAACATATTCAATCTAATGTACGCGAGCTCGAAGGAGCATTAAAAAGAGTAATTGCTAATTCCCATTTTACTGGCAAACCTATTACTTTAGATTTTGCTAAAGAGTCATTGCGGGATTTACTGGCTCTGCAAGCTAAATTAGTTACTATTAACAATATTCAGAGAACAGTTGCAGAGTATTATAAAATCAAAGTGGCAGATTTGTTATCTGCAGGACGCAGTAGATCTATCGCTAGACCAAGGCAATTAGCAATGCTGCTTGCAAAAGAGCTTACCGATCATAGTCTGCCTGAAATCGGTGATGCATTCGGTGGTCGTGATCATACCACTGTTCTACACGCACATCGCAAAATAATGGAATTAATAAACTCTGACCTTGGTTTAGCAGAAGATTATCGGAATTTAATGAGGATCTTGTCAACATAACTTATTGATATATAAGAGAAAAATTATGAAATTTACTATTCAGCGAGAAATTTTATTAAAACCATTGCAATTGATTACCGGAGTAGTTGAAAAACGACAAACTATGCCAATTTTGTCAAATACTTTGTTAGTAATTGACAATGGGCAACTGTCAATGACGTGTACAGACTTAGAGATAGAATTAGTTGCTAATATTGCCTTGGAATCCGCTTCACAGGATTTCAGCAAAATTACCATACCAGCTCGTAAGTTATTGGACATATGTCGTGTCTTGCCGGAAAATACAGTGTTAGATTTTCATCAAGATAGTAATAATTGTGTTATTGTGCGTTCCGGTCGTAGCCGTTTTGTACTAGCAGCTATGCCAGCAGATGATTTTCCAAATATAGAATGGGACACGCAGAATAAAGTTATAGAATTCACTATTCCACAAAGGAAACTAAGCCATTTAATAGAAAGCACCCATTTTGCTATGGCACAACAAGATGTTAGATATTATTTAAACGGATTACTACTGGAAATTAAAAACGGGGCACTCGAAGCAGTAGCAGCAGATGGTCACAGAATGGCAATAAATGGCTTAAATCATCAAATAATTAACGATTCTCTGTTACGTGCTATTGTGCCAAGGAAAGGGATTGCAGAGTTAATGCGACTATTAGAAGATTCCGATGAAGAAATTAAAGTAACTGTGAGTAATAACCATGTTCGAGTTGTCAAACCAGGATTGACCTTCACATCCAAGTTAATTGATAGCAAGTATCCAGATTATGAAAGAACAATTCCTAGAGGCGGAGATAAAAAAGTTATCGTTAATCGTAATATTTTTAGACAAGCATTAACTTGTGTCGCAATTCTATCCGATGGTATGTTTTGCGGTGTAACACTTCAAATACGACCTAGATTGATGCATATATCTACTCGTGGCCACGAACACGAAGAAGCTGAACAAGAAATTCCTATTGACTACCAAGGTGAAGACATAACTATTGGATTTAATATTAATTACTTGCTTGACGTACTGGCTTGTATCGAGTCCGAAAAAATCACAATGACCCTTAAAGATAATAGCAGTAGTATTTTGCTAGAAAAATTCGGAGAACAGGAAAACAAGGGAAATAATCTTTACGTGATTATGCCGCTACGAATTTAATTCGACATGTTTCACGTGAAACATAATGACTTCTTATGTAAAGCCCTGCAGGAAATTAGTGTCATAAGATGATATACTTAATTATAGGCGGTTTGGAGTAAACTAAGTGAGAAAAGAAACAAGAGCATATGATCATAGAAGCATTAGAGTATTAAAAGGACTAGATGCTGTCCGCAAACGCCCAGGCATGTACATAGGAGATACAGAAGATGGTACCGGCTTACATCACATGGTATTTGAAGTTGTAGACAACTCTATTGACGAAGTATTAGCCGGTTTCTGCAGTCTCATTAATGTAACTATTCACACTGATGGCTTTATGTCTGTTAAAGATGATGGACGAGGCATTCCTGTAGATATCTACCCTGAAGAAAAGCGTTCTGCTGCCGAAGTTATCATGACAGTTCTGCATGCAGGCGGGAAATTTGATACTAGCGCATATAAAGTTTCTGGAGGATTGCACGGTGTTGGTATATCAGTAGTTAATGCTCTGTCTGAAGAATTACAGCTTATTGTTCGACAGAATGGTAAAGTATATAAGCAGCTTTATCATATGGGGAAACCAGATGCTCCTATCACAAAGGTTGGGGAAACAAGTAAAAGTGGTACCGAAATTCGCTTTAAACCTAGTAGAGATATTTTCAAAGGGGTAATCGACTTTCACTATGATATTTTAGCAAAACGTCTACGAGAGCTGTCTTTTTTAAACCCTGGAGTCAAAATTCATTTATTAGATGAACGAACCGGAAACGAAGATGTTTTTGCATACGAAGGCGGAATCAAAAGCTTCGTTGAATATCTGAATAAAAATAAATCTCCAATTAACGAACCTGTTCTTTACTTTTCCACACAAAAAGACAATATTATCGTCGAACTCGCTATGCAATGGAATGATGGTTTTCAAGAAAGTATTTTTTGTTATACAAATAATATTCCACAGCGCGATGGGGGTACCCATTTAGCAGGATTTCGAAGTGCGTTGACTCGTACTCTTCATAATTATATTGAGCATGAAAGAATAAGTAAAAAAGTAAAAATAAATATTACTGGCGACGATTCAAGAGAAGGACTGACCGCGGTTCTTTCTATTAAAGTTCCTGAACCAAAATTTTCATCGCAAACCAAAGATAAGCTAGTCTCATCAGAAGTTAAACCGGTAGTAGAAGCCGCTGTGGCTGAAAAATTACAAGATTATTTATTGGAAAATCCACAACAAGCAAAGGTTATAACGGCAAAAATCATCGAAACCGCAAGAGCTAGAGAAGCCGCTAGAAAAGCTCGTGAAATGACGCGTCGTAAAGGCGCTTTAGAAATTGCTGAATTACCAGGAAAGTTGGCTGATTGCCAAGAAAGGGATCCCGCATTATGTGAAATCTTCATAGTTGAAGGTGATTCTGCTGGTGGTTCCGCAAAGCAAGCTAGAGAACGCAAATATCAAGCCATTTTGCCATTGCGTGGTAAGATTTTGAATGTAGAGAAAGCACGCTTTGATAAGATGTTATCGTCAGAACAAGTAGGTACGCTTATTACAGCTTTAGGCTGTGGTATCGGACGCGACGAGTATGATCCTAACAAGTTACGTTATCACCGCATTATTATTATGACTGATGCTGATGTTGATGGTGCCCACATTCGCACATTATTGTTAACTTTTTTCTATCGTCAAATGCCGGAACTTATAGAGCGAGGTCATATTTACATTGCTCAGCCACCACTATATAAGGTAAAAAAAGGCAAGCAAGAACAATATGTTAAAGATGACCAAGAATTAAATACATATGTTTTGCAACTAGCTCTAGAAAATGCAGAATTATATGTAAACCTAGAAGCTCCGCCTATCACTGGGGCTGCTCTGGAAAATATTGCCAAACATTATTATGCGGCTACTGAAATCATAAAACGTCTTGCAAGGCGTTACCCACAGTCTGTTTTAGAAACACTATTAGAGATGCCAAAATTATCTATCGAACAGTTAAGTAACCGCAAGCATGTAGAGAAATGGACTAAACAATTACAAAATTGCTTAAATCGCTTTTTAAACAATGGCTTACAATATGAGGTAAACGTAAAAGAAGATTCAGAAAAGAATATTTTTGTACCGCTGGTAATTTTCACAATGCACGGGACTTGCACTCCATACACTCTCGGTCATGATTTCTTTGCTTCTTCTGAATATATATATTTTGTAGAATTGTCTGAAAAAATAAGTGGACTATTAGAAAAGGATGCGTTTATTAAACGAGCTGATAAGCAACATAAAGTTAATAACTTTATTGAAGCATATAATTGGCTAATAAGCGAAGCTAAAAAAGGACTTACTATTCAGCGCTATAAAGGCTTAGGAGAGATGAATCCAGAGCAACTTTGGGAAACTACTATGGATCCAAACACTAGACGCATGTTCCAAATCAGTATTGAGGATGCCGTTGCTGCTGACCAAAACTTTACAACCCTAATGGGTGATCAAGTTGAACCGAGACGCAAATTTATCGAACAAAATGCCCTCGACGTTGGTAATTTGGATGTATAAATAACCAAGCACTACTTTCTTAATCGCTATAATGCGTTGCAGCCTGAGTAATGGCTTCGTTAATCCAAGTATTTAAGCTTTTACCAGCATGTTTAGCTGCCACATAG
>CAYFQQ010000125.1:0-1534 GCA_964345265.1 uncultured Coxiellaceae bacterium | reverse complement strand
ACCAATCACAGATGAAGAAAATACGAAGCTATCTGAAAGGCAATTTAAATATTTAGTCACATTTTTTTCATTATAAGCCACCATCAAATTATGGATAACATTCTCAAGAGTTGAATTATCAAGATATGAAGTTTGGACTTCATTCGGTTGTTGACATTTAAAAAACAAGACAGACATAGAGAGGAAAATAGCAAAATAGATGAAAAGTTTTATCCAAATTGCCTTTTGGTAATTTATATTCCAAGCTTTCATTATTCTCCTTTGTACTATAATTATAATAAAATTCATGGAAATCACCATACGAATTAAGTATATTAGCAATAGATGAATGGCGCTTGGGCAAGTGACTGTCCTGTCGTTCCGCAGTCCATTTCAGGCTCAAATGCATAAACATCATATGCTTGAATTATAAATAATAATGATAAAAATGGAATTACTACTATTTTTAATAAATATTTCATCTCTTACCCCTCCTTTGCTTTAACGGTTGATGAAGTAAAGTTAAATGTGTTACTTAAGAAAAGACATTTTGCTCTTCTCAGCAATAACACCATTTATTTCAAACAAATAAAAATAAATGCCAGAAGCAACCGATAATCCTGAATCATTAACACCAGTCCAAGGGATTCTGTACAAACCAGGTGTTTGAAAAGAATCCAGAAGAATCTTAACTCTTTTCCCTAATACATTAAAAATCATTATTCGTACCCTACCCGAATTATTTAACCTATATTCAATTGTCGTGGAACTATTAAATGGGTTAGGATAATTATGGAAAATTTCTATCATTTTAACTGATAAATCATTTTCATAGGATTTTATAGATGTTATGGTGCCATGTTGTTTACCCTTTATGATAGCTCCAAGTAATCGATAAAAACCGCCTTCAAAAGAATCCTCCAAAACTCCAATGCTATCCACCAAAAACACATCTTCACCAAACCAATCTTGGGTATCCGGCAAGGTAAAAGATCCTAATATTGCAAATTTGAATGTGTCCGACCAAATTGTGGTATCTGCTATTTGAGTTACTTCCACAAATCCAGAATCAGATATAAATCCATCATAATTACCAGGTGGGTAAGGCCAGGTATCGCCAACTTTTACATCTAATTTGTAAAGTAGAAATTCATCATAAATGACTTTATCTGGCGGTTCAAATCCATCGTAAAATTGATATACATACGTCGAATCCACTATACGTTGGTATTTCGTAGCAGAAAGGGGAAAATCGGTCTTGAGAATTCGATATGTATTTCCATTAGGCATTAGGGTGTCGCCTATGACCTTACGGGATTCAATAGCAGATAACGTGGGAGAGACTCGATATTCATATTCCCAATAGTCGCCTACATTCAAAGGATAATAAAAGGTGTAAGAATCATTTTGAGCATACAAATTGCTTAATGTAAGAATAGTTAAATATTGTATAAAAATGAAATGTTTCATCTAAGCATTTCCTTATGACAGGAAATAGTCCAGAAAAATATTAAAAGAGTTGTATTTGGGAGGGATATGCGCGAGTATTACTATG